>JBDHRB010000064.1:0-9119 GCA_039807355.1 Candidatus Competibacteraceae bacterium | reverse complement strand
GAGTTCGACTCGGCGGTCGAGGTGGCCGGGGCCATCACGCCGGTGCCGGGCGGAGTGGGGCCGATGACCATCGCCTGTCTGTTGCTGAACACTTTCACCGCCGCGTGTCGGCAGCGCGGGATTCCGGTGCCGGAGGTCCGGCCCGCAGCCGAATGAGTAAAACCCCCTTCTCCCGTGGGAGGGAGATTAGGGGTGAGGGCAGGAGCTATCGCCGCCGCCAGGCGGGCGCGTACCGGGCCGCCACCCGGATCGATTCCACCATGCTGATGGCGCTTGCCTTGCCCTGCCAGGCGATGTCGAAGGCGGTACCGTGGTCGACGCTGGCGCGCAGAAACGGCAGCCCGAGGGTGAGCGAGATGGTCCGCTCGAAGTCCAGGGTCTTGGTGGCGATGTGGCCCTGGTCGTGGTAGAGCGAGAGGACGGCGGCGTAACGCCCGGTCCTGGCCTGGTGAAATACCGAATCGGCGCCGATCGGACCGGCCACCCGGAACCCCCGGGCCCGGGCTTCAGCGATGGCCGGGGCAATTTCCCGGACCTCTTCGTCGCCGAACAGGCCATGTTCCCCACAATGGGGGTTGAGACCGGCGACCGCCAGTTCGCCTCCACCGAGCCCGAGCTGTTCCAGCGCGCGGTGGCAGCGCTCGATGTAGTCGAGCAGCCGTTCCCTGGTGACCAGATCGCAGGATTTCCGCAGCGAGACGTGACGGCTGAGGAAAAACACCCGCAGTCCGAGCGTTTCAAACATGGTCAGGGGGTCATGAGTCCCGGTCAGACCGGCCAGCATCTCGGTGTGCCCGATGTAGGGCACGCCGGCAGCCTGAATCGACTCCTTGTTGATCGGCGCGGTGTTGACTATTTCGACCTCGCCTCGTAAGGCCGCCCGCACCACCGCCTGGATATAGTCCCAGGCGGCCTGCCCGCACAGGGCCTGAACCTGGCCTGGTTCGAACGCGGCCGGATCGGCGTTGGCGAAATCGACGACCTCAATGGAGCCCGCTGCGAAGCGCGCCTCGTCCGGCCTGCCGATGGCCCGGACCTTCAGTCCGAGGCCGCTTTCCTGAACTGCTTTTTCAATGACGAGGGCGTCGCCGTAAACCAGGCAGCGGGCGGCCTGATTCACGATCTGGTCGGCGAGCGTGCGAACCACGATTTCAGGACCGATCCCGGCAGGATCGCCCATGCTGATACCGATGATGGGTTTGCTCATGAGAGTTCCCGCTGCTTTGGCGATTGCTGGTTAACCTTGATTTCCGCCAGCCGGTTCACTTGACCCGCTGCCGCTTCTGTTGCTTGCTGAAGGGCCTTCATTCGCAGCTCGTTGCTGTCCCTCGCGTCCGCCCCGCCATTCCGAACCGCTCGACAACTCCGCGAATAACCAATCCTGAAAGTTCTTGATCTTGGGGAGATCCGCCCGGGACTTCAGGACACTGAATGTATAACCGGATACCTTCGGACCTTCCAGCCCCAAGGGCGCAACCAGCTTTCTACCTTCGAGTTCGCGCTCTGCCAGCAACAGGCTTTCGAGACAGACACCGAGGCCATCCACCGCCGCGCCGATCGCCATGAACGACCGATCGAAGCGGGGACCGCGGGTGGCGTCCAGTTTGACTTTTGCGTAATCGCGCAGCCAGTCACGCCAGCGCACCAGGCAAACCTCGCTGTGAATGAGCGTGTGATACCGCAGATCGTCGACTGTGCGGATCGGGTGCGCTCCGTTGGCGAGGCGAGGCGAACACAGCGGAACAATCGTCTCCGGCGGCAAGGGTAGGGCCAGGACGCCGGCCGGTTGCAGCGGCACCGTGCCATAGCGGATGTCCACGTCCACTCGCTCGTCCGTCAGGTCGAGGAGCGTGGTGGAGGCATGCACGCTCACATCGATGTCGGGATACAAGGCGCTGAAACGGGCCAACCGCGGCATCAGCCATTGAGCGGCGATGCTCGGGGCCGAATGCACGGTCAGGATGTCGCTCTTCTCGGTCCGTCCGACATTCCGCGTCGCCGTCTCGATGCGGGCAAAAGCGGCGGCAACTTCCTCGGCATAGCGCCTGCCCGCGTCCGTCAGTACGACCGACCGATGCACGCGGTGGAACAGGCGTACTCCGATCTGCTCCTCAAGCAGCTTGATTTGGTGGCTGACCGCGGAGGGCGTGACGAACAGCTCTTCCGCGGCAAGCGCGAACGAAGAGAGTCGGGCCGCAGCCTCGAATGCCTGTATAGCCTTGAGGAAGATTCGATGTTGCATAGCAGCATTAAGATGAATTCAATTCACTTTTATAGATAAATTACTCGTTTGACCGCATCAATGCAAGTCCCTAGTCTGCTTGTCACTCGCAGAACAGTTTGGCTGAGTGGTGTTCGAGCCCTTTCCGCGAGGGGTAACCACCTTAGAACCACTTACCGCCGGCCGCTGGGCTGCTTGCCAATGCGCGCCGGCGTCAGTGCAAGGAGAACAGTGTGAATACAAGCGTGAATACAAGCTCAGCGGCTAATCGCGCCAAGCTCGCCGAGCGAGCATATCGCATCCGCCGCTATGCAGTACGCATGGGCGAAGTCCAGGGCCAAGGCTATATCGGCCAGGCCCTGGGCATTGCCGACATGCTGGCCGTGGCTTATTGCCATGTCCTGAATTACCGGGCTGATGAGCCCGAGTGGGAAGGACGCGACCGCTTTCTGCTCTCGCATGGTCATTATGCGATTGCCCATTATGGGGCGCTGATCGAAGCCGGCATCATTCCGGAAAACGAACTGGAAACCTACGGCTCCGACGGCAGCCGGCTACCCATGTCCGGCATGGCCAGCTATACGCCCGGAATGGAAATTTCCGGCGGCTCGCTGGGCCAGGGCCTGATTATCGCCGTTGGCATGGCCCTGGGTTTGCGCCTCAAGAACAACCCGGCCTTCGTCTACAACTCCATGTCGGATGGCGAACTCGACGAAGGCTCGACCTGGGAAGCGGCGATGTCCGCCGCCCATCACGGCCTCTCCAACCTGATCTGTCTGGTGGACATCAACAACCAGCAGGCCGATGGCAATTCCAACCAGATGCTGGGTTTTGAACCACTGGCGGACAAGTGGGCCGCGTTTGGCTGGTACGTCCAACGGGTCGATGGCCACGATCTCGATGCACTGGTTGCCGCCTTCGATGCGGCGCGCGCCTACCCGGAAGCCAAACCGCGCGTGATCCTGCTCGATACCCTGATGGGCAAGGGCGTGCCTTTCCTCGAGCAGCGCGAAAAGAATCATTTCATTCGTGTCGACCCGCCGGAATGGCAGCAAGCCTTGGCGATTCTGGATGCCTCTCAACCTGTTGTTGGAGCCGAACAATGAGCAACACAACCGCGGCGAAACCCCGCCTTACCACCTCGGCGATGATCGCCTCCATTGCCGGCGAAGGCCAGAAAACCAAACTGGCGCCGTTTGGCCATGCGTTGGCCGAACTGGCCAACACCCGGCCAGACATCATTGGCATGACGGCCGACCTCGCCAAATACACCGACTTGCATATTTTCGCCCAGGCGCACCCGCATCGTTTCTTTCAGATGGGGATGGCCGAGCAATTGCTGATGGGCGCCGCCGGCGGCATGGCCAAGGAAGGTTTTACGCCGTTCGCCACCACGTATGCGGTATTTGCCTCGCGCCGCGCCTATGACTTCATCCATCAGGTGATTTGCGAAGAGCACCTCAACGTCAAGATCGCCTGCGCGCTGCCCGGGCTTACCACCGGCTATGGCCCCAGCCATCAGGCGACCGAGGACATCGCGATATTCCGCGGCATTCCCGGCATCACCGTCATCGACCCGTGCGACGCGCTGGATATCGAACAGGCGGTGCCCGCGATCGCGGAACACAAGGGTCCGGTTTACATGCGCCTGCTGCGCGGCCAGGTACCCCTGGTGCTCGATGAGTACGACTATACCTTCGAACTCGGCAAGGCCAAGTTGCTGCGCGATGGCAAGGACGTGCTGATCATTTCGACCGGCATTTTGACCATGCGCGCCCTGGAGGTCGCCAAGGAACTAGCCGCCGACCAGATCGATGTCGCCGTGTTGCATACGCCGACGATCAAGCCACTGGACACGGCGACAATCCTGCGCGAAGCCAGCCGGACCGGTCGGTTGGTCGTCGTGGCCGAGAATCATACCGAGGTCGGCGGACTCGGTGAGGCCGTGGCCGCAGTGCTGCTGCGCAACGGCGTCACACCTCCCTTCCGGCAGATCGCGCTGCCAGACGCCTTCCTCGACGCTGGCGCGCTCCCGACCCTGCACGATCGCTACGGCATCTCCACTGCGACCATGGCCGCGCGCATCAAAGGCTGGCTCGGCTAATCCCCCGTTCGACACGACCCACTCCAAGGAATCGACATCATGTCCCATGCACTGCTTCTTGAAGGCAAAGTTGCCATGATCTCCGGCGCGGCTTCGGCGCGCGGCATCGGTCTGGCCACGGCCCACCTGTTTGCCCGCCACGGCGCCAAGGTGGTCATCCTCGACCTCGACGGTGACGCCGCGGCGGCGGCGGCGGCCTCGATTGGCCCCGAACACCGAGGCTACGCCTGCGACGTGGCCGACAAGGCCGCCTGCGAGCGCGCGGCGGCGCGGGTCATCACCGAATTCGGCCGGATCGATATCCTGATCAACAACGCCGGAATCACCCAGCCGGCGAAGACCGTCGACATCGACCCGGCGAGTTGGGAACGCATCCTCAACGTCAACCTGGGCGGCGTGCTCTACCTGTCGCAGGCGGTCATCCCGCAGATGAAGAAACAGGGTGGCGGCTCGATCGCTTGCATGTCGTCCGTGTCGGCCCAACGCGGCGGCGGCATCCTCGGTGGGCCGCACTATTCGGCGGCCAAGGCCGGCGTGCTCGGCCTGGCCAAGGCCATGGCGCGCGAGCTCGGTCCTGACAACATTCGCGTTAATTGCGTCACCCCCGGCCTGATCAACACCGATATCAGCAAGGGGAAGCTGACTGACGCGCAGAAGGCCGAGATCGCCGGCAACATCCCTCTGAACCGCCTGGGCGACGCCGGCGACGTGGCCGGCGCCTACCTCTTCCTCGCCTCGGACTTGTCCGCCTACATCACCGGCGCGGTCATCGACGTCAATGGCGGCATGTTGATTCACTGACCGGAAACCCGGCAGACCCCTATAGTACTTCACAAACCAAAGGAGAACACCATGAGCGATCAAACCTTCAACCTTTCCCGTCGCGCCCTGCTGAAGAATACCGCCCTGCTCGGCGCTGCGGTGGCCATCGTTGGCGCCCCCGCAATTGTCGGCGCCGCCGCCCCCATCCGCCTGACCCTGGGGCACGGCGCTTCACCGGGCAACCCGCGCGCGGTGGCAGCGGACAAATTTGCCCAACTGGTCAACGAACGCAGCGGCGGCGCGATCAACGTCACGGTTGCGGGCGCGGCCCAGTTGGGCGACGACGCGGCGATGCTGACCAGCCTGCGTACCGGGGCGCTCGCGATTTCCGCCAATAGCCAGGGCACAACTTCGGGTATTGTCCCCGAACTCGGGGCTCTGGGTCTGCCGTTCCTGTTCACCGATGGGGCGACGCCGATCAAGCTGCTGCAGGGGAAGATCGGCGACCAGCTTCGGCCCAAGTTCGAGGCCCTCGGCCTGGTGCCGCTGGGCTGGTGGGAGAACGGCGTCCGCCACGTTACCAACAGCAAGCGCGAGATCAAGGTCCCGGACGACCTCAAGGGCCTCAAAATCCGGACCCCGCCTGATCCCATGACCATCGATATCTTCCAGGCGCTGGGCGCGGCCACCGCGCAGATTGCCTTCGCCGAACTCTATGTTGCGCTCCAACAGGGCGTCGTGGATGGCCAAGAGAATCCGTTGACCAACATTGCGAGCAACAAGCTGTACGAGGTCAACAAGTACATCAGCCTCACCGGGCACAAGTGGGAAAGCAACCCCGTGCTGATGTCGAAGATGGCCTGGGGCCGGTTGGACGCGAAGTTGCAGACGATCCTGATGGAAGCGATGGCTGAAGCCACCACACTGCAAGTCGGACTGGTGCAGGCCGATAGCGAAAAACTGCTCAAGGAATTCCGCGCCAATCCGAACGTGGTCGTCAACGAGGTCGATCTGGCCGCTTTCCGTCAGCGTACCGCCAGCGTGTACGAAAAGTGGGAGCAAAAGCCTTTCGGCAGCTTCGTGAAGGAGCTGCGCAAGACCGTAGGAGTGTGATCATGACGGCCCCGACGTCCAATATATCGACGGCGAGGCCGATGGTGATCGTGGGACTGGATGCCCTCGATCACTGGATCGGGACGGTGTGCCGTGGGGTGGTGCTCAGCACCGGCGCCGCGCTGCTCGTCTCGATCGCTATCGGTGTGGTCGCCCGCTATGTGATCACCGTGGGCGGGGTGGACTGGGCCGAGGAAGTGCCCAAGCAACTCTTCGCCTGGTTCATCATGTCTGGCGTCGTGCTCGCGGTACAGGGCGGCAACCATATCGCAGTCGATCTGGTGATGCACTACCTGTCTCCGGGGGCGCTGCGCATTCTGGTCGTACTGACCAACCTACTGGTGTGCGTCGCCTATGTCTATCTGTTTGGCGTGGCGATGGAGGTGGCGGAACTCGCCGCCGCCGAACGCAATCCGGTGCTCGGTACGCCTGGTAGCCTGCCTTTCTATGCGTTGGCGGCTGGCGCCGTGCTGACGGCCGTCGGTTCGCTGTCGATCGCGATACGGGTGTGGGTGCTAGGCGCCGACGCCCGACCCCAAGGTAATCCTGAGGATAGCGTCGAATGATACTCGTCATGATTTTGGCCTTTTTCATCCTCCTGGCTTTGGCCATTCCGGTCGCGCATGTGCTCGTGATTGCCTCGGGCGCCGCGATTCTCTACGGCGGCGAAGTGCCGACGCTCCTGGTCGCCCAGCAGATGGTGAACCAAACCCAGTCCTTTCCGATGCTGGCGCTGCCCTTCTTCATCCTGGCCGGCAGCCTGATGATGAGCGGCCGGCTCGGCGAGAAACTGGTCGGCTTCGCCACCGAACTGGTGCAGCGCTATCGCGGCGGTCTCGGCTCGGTCAGCGTGGTGGGCAGTTGCGTGTTCGGCGGCGTCTCCGGCTCGGCGGTGGCCGACGCCACAGCGCTCGGCGGCATGCTGATTCCCTGGCAGAAGCGCGAAGGCTATCCCGCAGCGTTCACGGCGGCGAACAACGCGGCGGCGGCGTCCATTGCGATTCTGATCCCGCCATCGATCCCGTTCATCCTGTATTCGCTGGTGTCGAATGTATCGATTGCCGACCTGTTCATTGCCGGGGTGCTGCCGGGCCTGATGCTGACGGCCGGCTTCGTCGCCGTGTGCAACGTGTCGGCGCGGCTGCGCGGATTCCCCTTTGCGGAGCATCCGTTCGACGGCCCGAAATGCCGCAAGCTGTTCATCGAGGCGCTGCCGGCGCTGGCGATGCCGGCGATGATCCTGTTGCTGCTGCGCTTCGGCTTCGCGACGCCCACCGAAGTTTCGGTGATCGCGGTGTTCTACGCGCTCGCGGCCGGCATTTTCTTCTACCGCGACATGACGGTGAAGCGCTTCGGCCAGGCCCTGATCGCCGCCGGGGTAGCGACCGGTGTGGTCATGCTGGTGATCATGGGCTCGGCGATCGTCAGTTGGCTGATGACCTATGCCCAGATCCCCCAGACCTTCGCGGAATGGTGTCTGGGAACCCTGCAGCAACCCTGGCTGATCATTCTCGCCATGGTTCTGATCATGATGGTGGCGGGCATGTTCATCGATCTGCCGGCAGCTATCCTGCTGCTCGGTCCGATCTTTGTGCCGCTGGCCCAGGCGATCAATATGGATCTGACGCAACTGGGCGTGGTGATGGTGCTGACGCTGGCCATTGGCCTCTACACCCCGCCGGTGGGCACGACGCTGTTCATCAGCAGTTCCATCGCGCAGACCTCCATCCTGGCCTCCTCGCGCGAGCTGGGGCCTTTCTACCTGGTTGCGTTCGGCACCGTGCTGATGTTCAGCTATCTACCTTTCCTGACCATCTGACGGACTTCCCTTATTCCACCCTGTCCACGCCTCCCCTCGGGGAGGCGGTCAACGGAAGAAACCATGGAAAAAATTGTCTTTCTGGACCGCGCTACGCTCGCCCCCCAGATCCGTCTGCGCCGTCCCGGCTTTGCCCACGAGTACGTCGAATACGCGCGCACGCTTCCTGACGAGGTCGTCGCCCGCCTGCGCGGCGCCACCGTTGCGATAATCAACAAGGTGGTGCTGAACGCCGAAGTGCTCGAACAATTACCGGACCTGCGGTTGATCGCGGTCGCCGCCACAGGCACGGACTGCATCGACAAGGCGGCTTGCCAGCGCCGGGGGATCGCGGTGACCAACGTTCGCGGCTACGCCGTCAACACCGTCCCCGAGCATACCTTCGCGCTGATCCTCGCCCTGCGCCGAAACATCGTCGCCTTCCGCGACGACGTGCTTGACGGAGAGTGGCAGAAATCCGGCCAGTTCTGCTTTTTCAACCATCCGATTCATGACCTGTGGGGCGCCCGCCTCGGCATCATCGGTGAGGGTATCCTGGGTCAACGCGTGGCGGAAATCGCCCGCGCCTTAGGCATGGTGCCGCTGTTTGCGGCCCACAAGGGCAAGACCGGCTTCGGCCCGCTTTACACCCCGTGGCAGGAGGTGCTTGAAACCAGCGATATCATCACGCTGCACAGCCCGCTCACCACTCAAACCCGGGATATGATCGCGATGCCCGAGTTCCTTTCGATGAAGCGCAAGCCGCTGTTGATCAACACAGCGCGGGGTGGCCTGGTCAACGAAGCTGATCTGATGCGGGCGCTGGATGATGGGCTCATCAGCGGCGCGGGCTTCGATGTGACGGTAGGAGAGCCGCCTGCTTTGGATAACCCCCTCATGCGCGTTGCGGGACGATCAAACGTCATCCTTACGCCACACATTGCCTGGGCTTCGGACGAGGCGCAGCAGACGTTGGCCGATCAATTGATCGACAACATCGAACATTTCGTTACCGGCGCACCGACGAATCTCGTTCGGGGGTTGTATTAATCGCCCCCCAAGGGCGTATACAGCGGCCTATTGAGTTAAGCGGCGCGCGACGCGGCATGGGTGGTCTGGCG
>JBDHRB010000063.1:0-9195 GCA_039807355.1 Candidatus Competibacteraceae bacterium | reverse complement strand
TGGCCCGCCGCCGCCGTTTGCACCTCGTACTGACGGCGCAAATGCAGCTTCAACCCTTCCAGCACCCGGGGTTCATCATCAACGCACAACACGCGCAGGCGCTCAGTCATCGCGGTTTACCCGTCATTGACGGCGGCGTGTTGCGCGCCCGCCCGCACCCGCCAGCCCTCTACCTGGTCAAGAACGCCCAGGGTGGTCAGATAGTCCTGATCCAGGGGTTCCAGAGGAAAATCGGCGTAGGGCTGGCGTTCATTGGTCAGTCCGTTGGCGATATGCACCGCCGCCAGAACATCGAACTGATAGGGCGGAATGGCGCGGGGCTGATGGTGGAACGCCGCCGCCTCGATAATCGGATAGGGCAAGCCCCATAAACCCAGCAGATAAGCGCCCACCTCGGCGTGAGAAACTCCCAGCAGTTGCTTTTCCGCTTGCCAGGGCGGGCAGCCTTGCTGACTGGCCAGGGTCAGCGCCGCCAGGGCTTTTTCCGGCATACGCAAGGCCAGCACCAGCTTGCCAATGTCGTGCAACATGCCCGCCATAAAGGCGTCATCGGCGAAGGCCGGAGTGGCGATCTGGCGGGCCAGACTGGCGACGAACAGGGCGTGACGCTGCAAGGTGTCGAAGCAGAAGCCGGGCGGCTGACGCTTCGGATCAAACACATCAAGGGTCAGCGCCAGGCTGCGCACCACGCTAAAGCCGAGATAATTCACTGCTTCTTCCACCTTGGTAATGCGGCGGGCCAGCCGGAAGAAAGCGGAATTGACGATTTGCAGCAACTTGGCGCACAGGGTCATGTCCTGTTGCAGCAACACGGCAATATCCCGCGCCTGGGTGCGATCCTCAGCCAGCGCCTGCATCAACTGCCGATAAACCTGGGGCAGCGCCGGTAATTGATTAATGCTCCCCACGATCTGCTGGATTTTCGGGTTATCCACCAGCGCCTGAACCTGGCAGGCGCGTTCGATCACCGTTTCCAGTTCCGCCGCGTCGCAGGGCTTGCTGAGGAATTGGTGCGCGACCGGCAGGGCTTGCAGCGCCGCCTGCAATTCGGTGTGGCCGGACAACACGATGCGCACCGTGTTCGGGTGTTCGCGCTGCACCCAGGTCAACAACGCCGCGCCATCCACTTCCGGCATTCGCATATCGGAGACGATCACATCGAAGGCCTGGGCTTTGAGCAATTCCAGCGCCGCCGGGCCGCCGGGGGCAAAGCTCATTTCCCACTTGCGGCGGTAACGGCGCAACAGATTCTGCAAGCCTTCCAGCACGCGGGGTTCATCATCCACAAACAAAATGCGTTTCATCGGATACCTCTGGCGCTCAACCGACCGGCAGGCGGATGTAAAACGTCGTGCCCCGCCCCGGTTCGCTGACAAATTTCAGATCGCCCTGGTGTTTGTCCACGACGATGGAGCAGGCGATGGCCAAACCCTGCCCGGTGCCTTTGCCCACCGGTTTGGTGGTGAAGAACGGATCATAAACCCGGTCGCGGATCGCTTCAGGAATGCCGCCGCCGGTGTCGGCAATGGCGATCTCTACCCAGTCGCGGTCTTGGCGGGTGGTGATGGTGATTTTGCCGCGCTCGGCTCCGCCGCTGACCACATCGGCAATCGCATGGGCGGCGTTGACGATCAGATTGAGAAACACCTGATTGAGATCGCTGGGGTAGCACAATACCGGCGGCAGCTCGTCCAGCTCGGCCGCGGCATCGGCGACATATTTATATTCGTTGCGGGCCACGGTCAGGGTGGTGCGAATCGCCTGATTCAGATCAGCCCGGGTTTTTTCCCGCTGGTCAGGATGGGCAAATTCTTTCATGGCGCGCACGATATTGGTGACGTGGCCGATCCCTTCCAGGGTGCGGGTAAACGCCGCCGGGACGTTCTCCTGCAAATATTCCAGATCGGCCAGCTCTTCCGCATCGCGGATCGCCGCAATCAGTTCCGCCTGTTCCGGTTGCTGCGCCAGCACCGCGCAACCTTCCTGATAACGTTCCATCAGGCTTTGCAAATCTTCAAAAGCGGTTTTGAGAAAATGCACGCTGTCGCCGACATATTGAATCGGCGTGTTGATTTCGTGGGCGATGCCGGAGGCCAGTTGCCCGACCGCTTCCAGTTTTTGCGCCAGGCGCAATTCCAGCTCAATCTGCTCGCGCTGGGTGATTTCGGTGCGCAAGCGTTGGTTGGCCGCCTGCAATTCGGCGGTGCGTTGCTGAACCTGTTGATCGAGGGTGTGTAGCTGCAAGTGGGATTGATGTTGCAAATGCCATTTGCGGTTGAGCGCCTGCGCCATTTGGGTCACTTCAATCGGATCAAACGGCTTTTTGAGGATCAGGAATTGATCGCTCTGCGGCAGGCGGGCGGCGATCTCCGCCCATTGATAGTCGGAATAGGCCGTGCAAATCACCACCTGCAAGACCGGATCGCATTGCCACAGGTGTTGGATGGTTTCCACCCCATCCCAGCCGGGCGGCATTCGCACATCGACGAAGGCGACCTGATAGGGGCGGTGTTCGCTCAGGGCGCGTTCGACCAGGGTCAGGGCTTCCTGTCCCTGATAGGCGGAGTCGATCTGGAAATCGGTGGCGGCGGCAGGCGCTGCCGCCGGTTTGCCGAACAATTCGGCTTCCATGGCGTCCAGTCGGGACGTATCGCGGCGTGGAGCCAGAATCTTGCGAATGTCGTCGTGAATGGCCGGATTGTCATCAATCACGAGCAGACGCGGGCCATCAGGGATAGGGACGTTCAGATTCATGGCTACTCGGCACCGGAGTAAAGGGCAATTCCAGAATAAAGGTTGCGCCTTGATTCAAGCCGTTGCTCTGGCAGTGCAGATAACCGCCCAGTTCGCGGGCCAGATTGGCGCTGGCGTGCAAACCGAAACCATGGCCTTCCGGTTTGGTGGTGAAGCCGAAGGCAAATACCTGGGCCAGATGTTCCGGCGCAATACCGACGCCATTATCGCTGATCTCGATGCGCAGCGGTTGTTCATCTTGGCGCTCCAGACGGACCCGCAATTGGCGCTGCGCCGACCCTTCGCGGTGTCGGAGCAGGGCCTCCTTGGCGTTGCGCACCAGATTGACCACGATCTGCAACAGCTTATGCCGGTCGGTGATGATCGGCGGCAGCGGCGCATAGTCGCGCAGAATTTCGATGGCGTGGCGGTCGGCGATGTTCATGGCCAGGGCATCGTCGAGCAGCCGGGTCAACACCGTCGGCTGGTTGAAGCCGCTCGATGAAGCGTAGTTCTGCTGGCAGTTGACGATCCACTTGATGTGGTCGATGTGGTCGCGCAGCCCGCGCAACTCGTCGAGTAGTTGTTGCTGTTCATCGCCGAAATGGGCGGCCAGCGATTCCAGATAATCCAGCAAGCGCGGCGCGGACCCGGCCAGGGCATCCCGCAATGCGTTGACCGCCGCCCCCATCTGGGCGATGCGCAGTGTTTGCAGGCGCTCGCCAAGCAGACTAACCGAGACATTTACGCTGTTCAACACGTTGCCGACGTTGTGCAGAACCCCGGTGGCGATTTCCGCCATGCCGGCCTGACGGGACATCTCCAGCAATTGTTGTTGCAGCGCCGACCGTTCCGCTTCCATGCGTTTGCGGTCGGTGATGTCGCGGATGATCGAATGCAGCAGTCGTTGGCCCTGAATGTCCACCGGCCCGGAGTAGACCTCGACATCGCGGATTTCCCCGGAGGCCAGCCGGTGTTGAAACAGGAAATAATCGCGCCGCTGTTCTCTGGCGCGCTGCATTTCCTGAATGATCTGGTCGCAGGGCAGGGTGTTGATATCGGTGATTTTCAGTCGGGTGATTTGATCGTAGCGGCAGCCGTAATACTTCAGCGCCCTGCGGTTGGCGTCCACAATCGCCCCGTTTTCCGGGTCGATCAGTAATCCCACCACTGGGGTGCCCATGAACAGGTGATGGTAACGCTCCAGGGTTTGACGCAGTTCCGCCTCGGCCTGCTGGCGGCGAACGATCCGCCATACTTCATTGGCGATGATCTGCAACTGTCGCACATCGCTTTCTTCGTAATAACTGGCCTTGTTGCCGACGCCCATGATCAGCGTCACCCGATGCTGGTCGATCACCGGGACGCTTAAATGCCGCACCAGATGGGCGTGACCGGCGGGATAGCCTTTGCGGTTGGGCAAATTCTGATAATCGTTGTGAACCACCGGGCGGCGCATCCGGGCGCAATCCGCCCATACCCCGGCCTGATCGAGCGGATAGTGTTCCGCATAGGCGATGTCGCAGTATTTCAGCGTCTCCCGCGACCAGGTGAACAAACGGATGGATTGCTGGTCTTGGTTGACGAAGTGAAAGTAGCCGATCTGACTCCCGGTCAGGCGCACCGCTTTCTCCAGGCTCAGATCAATCACCGCTTTTTCGTCGAGCTGAAAGGCGGTTTCGCTGAGATCAAGCAGGGCGTTCAACCGCGCTTCGTCCAGGTGCAGTTGTTGTTCGGTTTGCTTGCGTTCGCTGATGTTCTCGTGGGCGATGAGTACGCCGGCGAGGGGTAAGAACAGCGGCGATACGTGCATCTGGAACCAGCGCGGCTGGTGCGGGGCGTGGCAGGGATACTCCAGGCTGAAGTTCTTTTTCGCCCCGGCTAGCACCGCCCGGATGCCGGCCAGGGCGGCTTGGGCGTCGGGATCGGCGCGGGCGGCTTCGCAGACCGCCAGATAGTTGATCCCTAACCAGTCTTGCTGCGACTCAGGCAAACCGTTTTCCGCAGCAAAGCGTCGCCAGGCCCGGTTGACGGCGATGATCCGGCCAGCGGTGTCCAGCACCGCAAGATGCGTGGGCAGGGCGTCGAAGATGGCGGCGCTCAAGGATTCGGATTGAGCTTCCGGGGCGGGAATTGGCGATTTTTCAGTCATCGGGCTTTTCCGCGAGAGACCCCGGCGTTCAGTCCGGGGAGGGAGTGCGGACCGCCCGCAAGGGCGGCTGCTTTTTGGTTAAGTTATTGATTGATATAACAATCCGATCTGAGTTGTGGAAATGAACAAAATCCCCCTGCGGCTAACGCCGCCCCCCTCTTTGAAAAAGGAGGGTCAGGGGGGATTTCGTCAACAACCGGCCATGCAATAATGATGAGACATCTTAACCCGGATCAACGGATGATTTCGGCGTAGAATCCGCTAATCTTTCGATTATGCAGACAGCGTCAGCGTATTGATCCTACCGCATCAGTGCGGAACCACTGGTTCTTAGTGTTATTCAGGGATGAAGGTTCTGCTCTGTCCGGTTAGAGGGGCGGCAATACTCAACTGAGATGCGATCCATGTTCTCACTCTTCTTGCGCCATCGTTTGACCGCCGGCGGCATTGCCCTGCTCTACGCCGGTTTCGCCGGGCTGTGGATCATCGCTTCAGATCAATTATTGGGCCTGGCCAGCGACCAGCCAAACTTACTGGTGCGATTGAATATCACCAAGGGCTTGGCGTTTGTGGTCGTAACCACCGTGCTGCTCTATTTGCTGCTGCGCGGTTGGGCCGAATCGCGGATCGTCGCCGAGGAAGCGCAAGCGCGTATCGCCAAACCGCAAAAACTGCTGCTGGCCTTGCTTTTTTGCGGGCTGACGCTGCTGCCAGTGCTGCTTGGTTTGGGCATCGTCTACCTGCACGGGCCGCAACTGGAGCATGAGGCGTATGAGAATCTGCGAGCGGTTGCTGATCTCAAGGCCGAACAGATTGCCCAATGGCTGGAGGAACGGCGCGGCGATAGCGCAGTGCTGGCCGCAGACCTTGGTTTTGCCCAGCAGGCGCAGCAATTGCTCGACCAAAACGATGCGGTGGCCGGCGAGAATATTCTGAGTCGGCTGGAAGGCTTGCGCACCGTTTATGGCTACACCGGCGCACTGCTGGTGGACGCCCAGGGACAAACCCGGCTTCATCTGGGCAATCATGCCGCCGCGCCCGCGCATCTCCAGCCGTTGCTGGCTCAGGCGCTGAACAGCGGAGAAATTCAGCGCAGCGACCTCTACCGTGATCAAACCGGGCAGATTCATATGGACTGGATCGCGCCGCTTACCCTGAACGGGCCGGAGGGTCAACGTCGAATCGCGGCGCTGGTGTTGCACACCGATCCGCAAACCTTGTTGTTCCCGCTGATCCAGCGCTGGCCGACCGTCAGCCCCAGCGCGGAAACGTTGGTGGTGCGCCGCGAAGGCGAATCCGTACTGTTCCTCAACGCATTGCGTCATCAGCCGGGCGCGGCGCTGGCCTTGCGTCAACCGCTCGATATGGCGGAACTTCCGGCGGCAATCGCGGTGCGCACCGACCAGGCTGGCGTGACGCCGGGTCTGGACTACCGGGGAATCACGGTGCTGGCGGCGTTTCGGCCTATCGACGGCAGCGACTGGCGGCTGATCGCCAAGATCGACCGCGCGGAGGTGCTGGCGCCGCTCAGACGCCTGGTGTTCTGGGTCAGCGTGGTGGCGCTGTTCGCTATTGCTGCGATAGCGGCTGCGGTATTGCTGCTGTGGCGTCAGCAACACCGGGCGCACCGTCTGGAGCTGCTCGCCCAGAGTGCTCAACAGGATCGGTTGTTGCGCAAGTTCTATGACCTGCCCTTTGTCGGCATGTCCCTGACCGACCCGCAGAGTCGGCGCTGGCTGCAATGCAATGACCGCTTGTGCGAGATGCTCGGCTATTCCCGCGAAGCGTTGATGAACATGAGCTGGACGGAAATCACCCATCCCGACGATCTGGCGGTGGATATCGCCGAATTTGAGCGGGTGCTGCGCGGCGAAACCGACGGCTATACCCTGGACAAACGCTTCATTCGTTTGGACGGCGCGGTGGTGTTGACCACGCTTGACGTGAAATGTCTGCGCGGGGCCGACGGGGCGGTGAAAGTGATCATCGCTACGATCAACGATATCAGCGAACGGCAGCGGGCCGCCGAGCAGATTCGCAGGCTGAACCGGCTGTATCAGGTGCTTTCCAATATTAATCAAGTGATTGTCCGGCGTAAGGAACCCGAATGGCTGTTGCGCGAAGCCTGCGAGATCGCGGTGAGCGACGGCGGATTTCTCATGGCCTGGGTGGGGATGGCTCATGCTGACACCGGCCAGGTGCGGGCGGTGGCCCATGCTGGTCGGGTCGGCGATTATCTGAAAAAAGCCCATGTGACCTTGGTTGGCCCGTACAGCGAAGGCCCGACTGGAACTGCGCTGCGCACCGGGCAGGTCGTGGTGTGCAACAACATCGCCAATGATCCGAGCATGGCTCTGTGGCGGGAAACCGCTCTGGAAAACGGCTATCGCGCCTCGATCTCCCTGCCGTTGCTGGTGCGCGGCGCAGTGCGTGGGGCGTTCAGTCTATACGCCAGCGCGGCGGAGGTTTTCGACACGCAGGAAATCGCCCTGCTGGAAGAAATGTCCAGCGATATTGGCTACGCCCTGGAAATCGCCGAGGCCGATCAGGAGCGCCTGCGCATGGAACAGGCGCTGCGCGACAGCCGGGAACGCTTCCGCCGGGCGGTCGAGGAAGCGCCGTTCCCGATGATGATTCATGCTGAGGATGGCGAGGTGTTGGCGCTGAGTCGCACCTGGAGTGAGATCAGCGGCTATACCCGCGCCGACATTCCGACCCTCACCGACTGGGCTGAATGCGCCTATGGTCGGCAGCGCCAAGCGGTGTATACCGACATCGAACAACTGTATGGGCTGACCCAGCGCAAGACGCAAGGCGAATACCCAATCACCTGCAAGGACGGTTCGCAGCGCGACTGGGAGTTCAGTTCGGTGGGTTTGGGCCAGTTGGCCGATGGCCGGCGCATCGCCATTAGCATGGCCGCCGATGTCACCGCGAGAAACTGGGCGATGACTGCGCTGCGCCAGCGCGAGCGGCAATACCGCCAACTGTTCGAGGCTAACCCGCATTCGATGTGGGTGATTGATGCGGAAACGCTGGGTTTTCTCGCGGTGAATGATGCGGCGCTCACCCATTACCAGTTTAGCCAGGACGAGTTTCTGTCGATGACCCTTGCCGACATCAGCGCGGTGGATCCGGCGCAGCGTGCTGAAAACGACAAGGGCGACTGGAGCGGCGTGTGCAAGCAGCGCAAGAAGGATGGAACCCTGATCGACGTTGCGCTGACGGCGCACGCGCTGGAATTTGCCGGGCGGCCAGCGCAACTGATGTTGGCCGACGACATCACCGAGCGCCTGCGCGCCGAGGAAGCGTTGCGCCAGGCCGCGATTGTCTTTGAGAACACCCGCGAAGGCATCACCATCACCGACGCCGATGAGCGCATCCTGCGGGTCAATCGCGCATTCTGCGAATTGACCGGCTACAGCGCCGAGGAAGCGCAGGGGCAAACCCCGCGTTTATTGCATTCCGGTCGCCAGGACCCGGAATTTTATGCGGCGCTCTGGGCCAGCCTGCGCGAAACCGGCTCTTGGCAGGGCGAATTATGGAACCAGCGCAAGAACGGCGAACAGTATCCAGAGCTGCTCAGTATCAGCGCGGTGAAAAACGCCGAGGGCGTAGTCACCCATTATGTCGGGGTGTTTGCCGACCTGTCGCAGATCAGGGCTTCTGAAGAACGCCTGGATTTTCTCGCCCACCACGATTCGCTGACCGGATTGCCCAACCGCCTGTTATTGGCGGCGCGCTTGCAGCACAGCATCAACATCGCCAGCCGTGATCGCCACCTGCTGGCGCTGTTGGTGTTGGATTTGGATCGGTTTAAAGATATCAACGACAGCTACGGTCATTCGGCGGGCGACGCGCTGTTGCAGCAAGTAGCCGAGCGCCTGGTGCAGCGTCTGCGCAACGCCGACACAGTGACCCGACTCGGCGGGGACGAATTCGCGGTGCTGCTGGAAGATTTGGCCCAGCCGCAGGATGCGGCCCGGGTGGCGCTGGACATCATCCATCTGTTCGGCGAACCCTGGCGGCTGGTCAACGGCGCGGAAGTGCGTCTGGGCGTCAGTCTGGGCATCAGCCTGTTCCCGGAACACGGTCAAAGCGCCGAAGACCTGTTGCGCGAGGCCGATGCGGCGTTGTATCAGGCCAAGAACGAAGGTCGGGGACGCTTTCAATACTTCTCCGCCGAGTTGACCGAGGCGGCCCGCCAGCGCATCGAAATGGAGGGCCGGTTGCGCCGCGCCATTGTCCAGGAGCAGTTGCGGGTTTATTACCAGCCCCGGGTTGATCTGCGCAGCGGGCGGATTGTCGGC
>JBDHRB010000062.1:0-9202 GCA_039807355.1 Candidatus Competibacteraceae bacterium | reverse complement strand
GCCATAGAGGACAGGCAACAAAAAAACGCCTGTATCGCAAGCGGCGCTGAGCGCCTACTAATCCGGGGTGCAAAACCCGGCCCCCGCTGTGGCGAGGACGGGAACGACTTTAGTCCAACCCGGAACCGATGGCAAGCCCCCAACCGGCAAAAAAAATCGCAAGCCAGTATAGCGCACTTTGAGCAAATTTGTTGCTCAATAGTGAAATAATTCAGCAGATATATTTTATAAAGTATAGAATGACCGGCATGAATGGCAAACAGATCATCAAGACCCTGAAAGCCCACGGCTGGACGCTCGACCGGATCGAAGGCAGCCACCACATCATGATGCACGGCGCTCGCTCGGTCCCAGTCCCCGTCCATGGCGCACACGACCTGAAAATCGGCCTGATCAAAAGTATCGAGAAACAAACCGGAGTGAAACTGCTATGAACATGGCCTACCCCTACACCCTGGACCCGCAACCCGAAGGCGGGTATGTGGTGCAATTTACCGACTTGGAAGAAGCCTTCACCCAAGGCGAGACCTTGGAAGAAGCCGCCTTTAACGCCGCCGAAGTCCTGACCGGCATCCTGGACTGCCGCCTCGCGCACGACCAGCCCATCCCGGAACCCTCCAGCGGCGCCCTCGTCGCCTATCCCGCCGCCCGCGTCCAAGCGGCGCTGTTGCTGCGGAACGCCCGCGCCGAATCCGGGCGCACCCTGGCCGACTTGGCGCGGATGCTGGACACCTCCTGGCCTGCCGCGCAAAAGCTCGAATCCCCGCACAACAACCCCACGCTCAAGCAACTCGAACGCGCCGCCGCCGCCCTGGGCAAACGCCTGGTCATGCAGATGGCATAAGCCCAAAAAAAGCCCTGCGCGAACGCAGGGCAAGTTCCACCCGTAGAACAACCACCACCAAAGAAAGCGAAAAACTACGCGGACCGCTGCGCCGAACGACGCGGACGTGCTGTCGACTGAGGCGACTTGGGCGACTGAGGCGACTTGGGCGACTTGGGCGACTTGGGCGGCCCCGGCGCTTTCGCCGTTGGAATATCGGCCAGCAGCGCCGCTGCGGGCACGCCGCTCACGCTCGAAACCGGTTGAATCCATTTCGCCGGGACATAACCCTTCACCAGCCACCATCGTACCGTGCTGCGCTGCGAGTCGGCCATCCCCAGTCGTCGTGTCAACTCGGCCTGAGAACCGAGCGTCGTGATAATGCGAGAGATCGTAGAAGTAGAAGACGTGTCGTTCATCCTGATAGTGTCTCAAAATCTGTCCCACAGCGCAATAGTATTGCTCACCATCGCCAAGATAAAAATAAAATGTGCAACTTTATTGCCTCTTTTCCCCAGCAAGCAACACAAAAAAGATTGTGCAATTTAATTGCTTTTATTATACTTAACTAGACTATTTCTGTATCAACCATTTAAGAGGAAAATCAAGGAGAAAACGATGCAGAACGAAGCCTGGGGGAGAAACCTCCGCAACCTGATTGCGCAGCGTCGGATGAGTCAGCGCCAGTTCGCCAGAGAGCATGGATTCACCGAGCGTACCTTAAACTCCTGGTGCAACGGACGCTGGCCCGGCGAAGAAGAAGCTCGAAAAGTGGCGAACGCCTTGAACCTCGACTACAGCGACCTTGTCGGCGACAACCAGCCGATCCGGCTTGATGAAGGGCTATTCTCGACCGCCGTCATTCAACTCGACCGGATGCTAGAGAGTCTCCAGATCACCCTGAACAGCGAACGTCGCGCTACGCTTTATCGGCTGGCCTACGAACGCTTCGCCCAGTACCAGAACTACCGCGACCTTCAGCGCTACTTGAACGACCTGATCAATATCGCGCCGAACACGCCGTCCGTGCCATCCGTGCCATCCGCACCACCATCCTGAACCATTTGCCGCTGTTCGATGTGCCGGTTAAGGATGCTCAGTCAGACCGGGATAGCCGGGGCGCGGCGGGTGATTAACCGAGCAAAACAGGAGGCTACGGTATGACTCTAGCGACTTACGAAACCGACTTTTACCAGTGGACACAACAGCAGGCGGCGCTGCTCCGCCAAGGGGAATTTAATCGGGTTGATCTTGACCTGGAGAACATTGCTGAAGAGATTGAGAGCATGGGCAAGAGCAACCGCTGGGCGCTGGAAAGCTACCTTCAGAATGTCCTGATGCATTTGCTCAAATGGCAGTATCAGCCACAACGGCGCGGAACCAGTTGGCGCTTGTCGATCCGCAACGGGCGACGCCAGATAGAAAAACGGCTCAAGAATAGTCCCAGCCTCAAGCCGCAACTCCCGGTGATTCTCGAAGAGGAATATCCCCCGGCGCGAGAGAATGCCGCTGATGAAACCGGACTCCCCTTGACTGTGTTCCCGGATCAATGCCCCTTCACCCTGGAGCAAATCACCGGCGACTATTGGCCGGAGTGATCCCAACTTGTTGGAATCCACGTCTTTCACAACGGCGCGGATTCCAAAATCAGGATGGCGACCAAATTAACTCAACCCGCCCCAAACCCACGCCGCCACCCAGGCGGCGTTAGCCGCTAACCCCCCCCAGATAAAGCATTTCACTCGCGCCCACCGTTGCGCCTGTAACCACTCCTCCTCAAACACCTTGCGGACCGCCGCGACAAATTCGTCATCCATAAAATACCTCTGGTTACTTATTGTTATCACGCCAAGCCGGAATTGGCGGGAACCTGAATCAGTAGAGAAACGCTTCCTGACGAATCGTTTCAAACTCAATGCGTTCCTGAAGCCAGCGTTCAGCCAGTTCCGCCAAGTCGGCGTCGGCGTCCAAAGCCAAGCGCAGTTGATCGTCGCCGGCCAATAGATCAATCGCAGGAATTTCATCGACAAATTCGTAGGGCTTGGCCCGCCAGGCGAAAACCTCCGGGGCGACCTGTTTAACGCACTGGAGAAAATGTGCCCCGGTCATGACCGAATCAAATTGCGGACGATCGGTGATATGAATTTGCACGCCGCCGCAGGATTTGCCCGCCTGTTTCTGGAACAGCGGACGGAAATACACCGGGCGAAACCGGCAACCGGTCACATTCCGCTCGTTCAGCGCCGCCGCCAGCGCCTCAGGATCGACGCCCGGCGCGCCAGCCACTTCAAACGGCTTGCAGGTTCCCCGCCCTTCGGAGAGTTCCGTCGCTTCCACCAGGCACATGCCGGGATAAACCAGCGCGGTGTCCAGGGTCGGCATGTTGGGCGAGGGATAAACCCAGGGCAAACAGGTCTCCTCGAAATACATCTGGCGTTGCCAGCCGCGCATCGGCAACACTTCCAGCTCGCATTCCACGCCGCGCCGACTTTGCAGATAGCGGGCCACCTCGCCGATGGTCAATCCATGCCGGTTCGGCAACGGATCGAGACCGACGAACGATTCAAAACCGGGCTTGATCAAATTGCCTTCGGTGGTCACCCCGTCCAGCGGGTTGGGCCGGTCGCAGACCAGCACCCGCACGCCGAGCTTGCCCGCCGCCTGCATACACAGCGCCATGGTCCAGATGAAGGTGTAATAACGGGCGCCGACATCCTGCAAGTCGATAACCAGTGCATCGAGTCCGCGCAAATATTTACGGCGCGGGGTCAAACTGGCGAACGTGGCGCCGTACAGGCTGTAAACCGGGACTTTCAGCCGGGGATCCAGCGACAGGTCATCGACCCGCTCCATATCCTGGGCCTCGCCCCGCGCCCCGTGTTCCGGGCCAAAAATCGCCACGATTTTCGCCCCCGCCGCACTCAACCGATCCAGGGCATGGCGCAATTCGCTATCGACGCTGGCCGGGTGGCAGACCACGCCGATCCGTGCGCCGCGAATTTTCTCCGGGAATTCATCTACTAAAGTTTCTAAACCAGTCTGAACGCGGGACATCGCTACCGTTACCTTGCCATCCGTTTGAAAAGAGGTGGATTCTAACCTCTCAGCAATTATTATGCTGCCCGCCCCTCCCTGCCCTGGAAAAGATCAATGTCCCGCCCGCCCCTGCGTCCTTCCAGCCTTGCTCTGCCGGTGCTAGGTGCGCTGTTATTGATTTTTATCCTCACCCTGGCCGACGCCGCCTGGCGTTCCCGAAGCGCCGATGACAACATCGACCGGGCGCTGATCCGCGAACTTGGCTTGAGCGATCTGGCCCTATTCACCGAAGCCCGCTATACCCGTCATCCAACTCAGGCGGATCATCATGCCGCGTTTCAGGATCACCCGGCGGCGCTGGAGCATTTCCCCAGCGGCTCTCTACTGCTGCCGCCTTTGCGCAACCATTCCGCCATCTCCTCAGCGGGCAACGGCTCGCTGAACAAATAACCCTGATAGGCCAAGCAGCCTTCAGCACGCAGAAAATCCAGTTGTCCGGGTCGGTCCACCCCTTCCGCCAGAGTCTTCAGTCCCAGACTGTGCGCCAGCGAGATGATCGCCGAACAAATCGCCGCATCCTCGCTGTTGACATCGCATTCGATGACGAACGAACGGTCGATTTTCAGGGTGTCAATCGGAAAACGCTTGAGATAACTCAACGACGAATAGCCGGTGCCGAAATCATCCACGGCGATTTCCAGATGCAGCGCCTTGAGCGCACACAAGGTTTCGATGCATTGCTGGCTGTCCCGCGCCAACACCGTCTCGGTGATTTCCAGCTCCAGCCCGGACGGCTCCAGTTGATCCTCGCGGAGCAGACGCGCCACGCTATCGGCGAAATCCGCTTGCAAAAATTGCCGGGCGGACACGTTCACCGCCACGCGCAACGGTCGTAATCCCTGACGCCGCCACTGCTGGCTCTGTCGGCAGGCCGCGCCGATCACCCACGCCCCCACCGGTTCGATCAAGCCGCTTTCTTCCAGAATCGGAATGAATAAACCCGGTTGGATCAGCCCCTTGGTTGGATGCCGCCAGCGCAATAACGCTTCAGCGCCAATCAATTCCCCGCTGGCAATGGCGATCTGCGGCTGATAGTACAATTCAAACTCATTCCGCTTCAGCGCCTCGCGCAGTTCGTTTTCGCAATCAAAGCGTTCCGATAACTGATCGGCCAGCTCCGGGGTGAAAAACCGATAGTTGTTGCGTCCGGCGCTCTTGGCCTGATACAGCGCCAGATCAGCATGGCGAATCAACGCTTCCGCGCTGTCGCCGCCGTCGGGATACACCGCTACGCCGATGCTGGCCGGCGCATACACCGCCTTGCCTTCCAGCACATAGGACTGGGCCAGGGTCTCGATGTAGCGCTGGGCTTTCTGCTTGACATCGGCGAGGTGATCAACGCCGAGCAGGGCCACGACGAATTCATCTCCGCCCCAGCGCGCCAGCAAATCGTCAGCGCGGGTTTGTTGGCGCAGACGCGCCGCCACTTCGCGCAACAGTTGATCGCCGGCAGGGTGACCCAGGGTGTCATTGACATTTTTAAACCGATCCAGATCGAGAAACAGCACCGCAACCTGGCGCATCCCATCCGCCAGCAGATAGCAGGTCAGTCCCTCGCAGAAATAATCGCGGTTGGTCAGTCCGGTTAGTTGGTCGTAATGGGCCAGTTGATAGAGCCGACGCTGGATTTTGCGCTGACGGGTCACGTCGCGGACATGCAGGTTATATTCAAGCTGGCCGCCGCTGCGCACCCGGGTAATGCCCAACTCAGCGGGAAACGGCTCGCCATCAGCGCGTTGCAGGGTGGTTTGGGTGCGCCGGTTGATGACGAAACTGCTCTCGCCGACGAATCCCAAAGTCAGGGCCTGGGCAAAATCGCCCCGTTGCGCTTCGGGAATAATCAACCCGGCCAAGGTCTGGCCGAGAACGATGCGCCGGGAACAGCCAAAGGTGCGCATCGCCGCCGGATTAAATTCGAGAATCCGGCCCTGATGGTCAATGGTGATGATGCAATCCAGCACCGCGTCGAGAATCGCGCTCTTGCGGGTTTCGCTAACCGACAACGCGCCGAGCAAATCCTCGCGTTTGCGGATTTCCTCATTGACCCGCCGCAATACATGGTTGTACTGCCGGGCGACCAAGCCTACCTCGGTCTGCGATTCGACCGAGACCGGCTGGGAAAAATCGCCGCGCCGGCGTTGCTCCTCCATTTCCGCCAGCAACTCGACGATTTCGGTGCTGGCGGCGTGTTCCGCGATGTTCAATCCCATCCGCTCGGCGGCGGCGTCCACCCGCAACCGATAAAAGTGGTTGATCAACCACAGCGCGGTAAAACTGACTGCGAACGCATAGCCGCCGATGGTCAACGCGCCCAAGGCTTGCACCGCCAACTGCTGACTGCGACCGCCGGTAATGGCGAACGCCTCTTCCGGGGCGAACAGCGCCGCCGCCAGCGTCCCCCAGATACCGGCGAATAAATGGGCGGGAATCGCCCCCACCGCATCGTCGATCCGCCAGCGTTCCAGGCGCTGCGCTCCCGCCACAACGATCCAGCCGGCGACGCCGCCAATCAACGCCGCCGGCGCCGGGTGCTGCAAATGACAGGACGCGGTAATCCCGACCAAGCCGCCAATAATCCCGTTGAGCAAATCAGTCACCGCCAGATAACCCCGGCGGATAAAACCGTACAGCAGCGCCGCCATACCGCCGCCTGCTCCCGCCAGCAGGGTGTTGAGCAAAATCAGCGGCACTTGATCGTTCAGCGCCAGGGTGCTGCCGCCATTGAAGCCGAACCAGCCAAACCAGAGCAGAAATACCCCCAGCGCGGACTGGGGTAAATTGCCGCCCTGCATCGGGGTGTGGTTGACTGCATCGAAGCGGCCTTGACGCGGCCCCAGCAATAACACCGCGGCCAGCGACACCCAGCCGCCCACTGAATGCACCACGGTGGAGCCGGCGAAATCAATGAATCCCATCCGCGCCAGCCAGCCTTGCGCCTCGCCCTGCGCCGCACCGCCCCAGGCCCAATGTCCGGTGATCGGGTAAATCAGCGCCGACATCACCAGCACGGTCAATCCATAGGCTAAAAAGCGCATCCGCTCGGCCACCGCGCCGGAGACGATGGTGGCGGCGGTGCTGCAAAACATCGCTTGAAAAATGAAGAAACTGATCAGCCAAGTTGATGAGCGGTCATCAAACAGAAAGCCGCCGCTGCCGAACCAACCGTCCTGGCTTGGCCCGAACATCAGGGCATAGCCGAACAGCCAGAAGATGGTCACGGACAGGCACAAGTCCATGACATTTTTAACCGCGACATTGATGCTGTTCTTGGCCCGCACCAAGCCGGTTTCCAGACAGAGAAAGCCCGCCTGCATGATAAACACCAGGCAGGCGCATAACAGAATCCACGCAATGTTCAATACATCAGTCATTTGGGGATGCCCACCCGACAGTAGCGAACTGTGACGGTGCGGACATGCGAAAAAAAGGCCAAAAAGGTATGCTAGTCGCTCGCTAATCTGGCCCGGCAACCATGCGCCCTGCTCTCGAACGACAAAAGTATCTGATTGATTACACCTTATCCGCCCTGTTGCGGCGCAAAACCCGCAATCTGGGATTGCTGCTGGTTTACACGCTGCTGGTGTTTCTGTTCAGTTCGGTGCTGTTGCTGAGTCAGGGTTTGCGGCGGGAAGCGGCGGCGCTGCTTCAGGATGCCCCGGAAGTGATCGTGCAAAAACTGGCTGCGGGTCGCCACGATCTGCTCCCCGCCGCCTGGCTGGAATCGTTGCAGCGGATTCGCGGGGTCAGCCAAGTCAAAGGCCGGTTGTGGGGTTACTACTACGATGCAGCGGTCAAGGCCAACTACACGGTGATGGTCGCCCCGGAGCGCGGACTGGCGGACCGCGAGATCCTGATTGGCGCGACCCTGGCGCGGCTGCGGCAACTCGGCGTCGGCGATTATCTGAGCCTGCGCACCACCACCGGCCAAGCATTGCCCCTGAAAGTTGCAGGGGTGCTGGATTCGACTTCAGAACTGCTCAACGCCGATCTGGTGTTGCTGTCCGAGGCCAGCTATCGGCAACTGTTCAATCCGCCGCCGGAAACCTATACCGATGCCGTGCTGACCGTGCGCAATCCCCGCGAGGCGCGCACCGTCGCCGGGAAAATCGTCCTGGCGCTGCCGGACAGCCGCCCGATTCTGCGCGAAGAAATCCTGCGCACCTATGACGCCGTATTCAACTGGCGCGAAGGATTGCTGTTCCTGACCCTGGGCGCGTTGCTGCTGGCGTTCATGATCCTGGCCTGGGACCAGGCGGCGGGCCTGAGTGCTGAGGAACAGCGGGAAATTGGCGTCCTCAAGGCCATCGGCTGGGAAACCGGCGACATTCTGCGCATGAGATTATGGGAAGGGTTGTTGCTGTCGCTAACCGCTTTTCTGATCGGTTACGCGCTGGCGTACTGGCAGGTGTTTTACGGCGGCGCTCAATGGTTCGCGCCAATCTTGAAAGGCTGGGCGGTGTTGTATCCGGCATTCCGCTTAACGCCCGCGCTGGAATGGTCACAGATTCTGGCGCTGCTGGCCCTGACCGTGCTGCCCTACCTGGCGGCGACGCTGATTCCCGGCTGGCGGGCGGCGATCCGCGATCCCGACGCGGTGATGCGCAGTTAGTACGCTGTGATCGGTCTGAACCCGCGAGCGTTGGAACGGGTTGGAACGGTTTAGCCGCCGTTCAGCCAGAGCTATTTATTCTGACGGCTCTCTCCACAACACCACGGTTTCCCGATGAAAACCCTGTTGACCGCCGCCGCCGTCGCTACGCTCAGTTTGAGTCCAAATCCGCCGACTCTGGCCGACGCTGAGGAAGAGGCTCCAGTCGCCCATCAGGCCCCACTGCAACGCCAGCCTCGCGCCAGCCGCGAAGCCCGGTTGCGCGAAGCATTGCGCCAGTCCAGTCCGGCGCTGAAAGAACCGCGCTGGGCGCGTGAGGCGCGACTGCGGGAACTGCATCGGTTGAACGGGCGCGGCCAGGCCGACAGTTAGCCCTCCAGCGCCGCCCAACGTTGATAGGCGGCGTCCAGCTCGGCCTCGACGGTACGCAGCGCCTCCAGTTGTTGGGTAATCTGCGTTGCTTCCTGCTTGTAAAAAGCCGGCTGCGCGATCAACGCCTGAAGCTCCTGCTGACGCTGTTCGAGCGTTTCAATCCGCGCCGGCAACTGTTCCAGTTCGCGCCGGTCGTTGTAACTCAATTTGCCGGGGGTTGCGGTTCGGGCCGGTTTCGCCGGCGCTGCCGGGGATTTGGGTTTAATCACCGCTGCTGGCTCCGGTGCGGGCCGCTGGCGCAT
>JBDHRB010000061.1:0-9261 GCA_039807355.1 Candidatus Competibacteraceae bacterium | reverse complement strand
GGGGTGATGGGCGTCATCAACATGGCGCACGGCGAATTGATGATGCTCGGCGCTTACACCACCTGGCTGGTGCAGCAATGGCTGCCGGTCAACTGGTCACTGCCGGTCGCGGTGCCGCTGGCCTTTCTAGTCGCCGCGCTGGTCGGCATCGCCATTGAGCGCGGCGTGATCCGCTTTCTCTATGGCCGACCGCTGGAAACCTTATTAGCCACTTTCGGCGTCAGCCTGATCCTGCAACAGGCGGTGCGCTCGATCTTCTCGCCGCTAAACCGTTCGGTGGCGACCCCGGACTGGATGAGCGGCACGATCCTGCTCGGCCCGCTGGAGGTGACGCTGAATCGGTTGGTGATTGTCGGTTTTTGCATCGCGGTGTTCGCCCTGCTCTGGCTGGCGCTGCAACGCACCCGGCTGGGGCTGGAAGTGCGGGCGGTCGCGCAGAACCGAGCGATGGCGCGGGCCATGGGCGTGCGTTCAGCGCGGGTTGATGCGTTGACCTTCGGTTTAGGCAGCGGCATTGCGGGCGTTGCGGGCGTCGCCCTGTCGCAATTAACCAATGTCGGCCCGAATCTCGGCCAAAGTTATATCGTCGATTCGTTCATGGTGGTGGTGTTCGGCGGGGTCGGCAATCTGTGGGGAACCTTGGTCGCCGGCCTGTCGCTGGGCGTCGCCAACAAACTGCTGGAGCCGTGGTCCGGCGCAGTGCTGGCGAAAATCCTGGTATTGCTCTTTCTGATCCTGTTCATCCAGAAACGCCCGCGTGGACTGTTCCCGCAGCGCGGTCGGGCGGCGGAGGTCTGAATCATGCTGCTTCCCCGCTGGCTACTCTCCGACCGCGCCGGATTAGTGCTTCTGGCGGT
Organism: Candidatus Competibacteraceae bacterium; assembly: GCA_039807355.1. GTDB lineage: Bacteria > Pseudomonadota > Gammaproteobacteria > Competibacterales > Competibacteraceae > UBA2383. The sequence continues at coordinate 8,404 of JBDHRB010000061.1, read as the reverse complement.
GTTGGCTGTTCTCAGCATTGGCGTTCCCGTGCTGAACCTGTGGGTTCCACCGGAGCATCCGCTGCATTTGAGCGCCTATACCGTGACGGTCATCGGCAAATATCTGTGCTACGCCCTGCTGGCGGTGGCGATTGATCTGGTTTGGGGCTACATGGGCATCCTCAGCCTCGGTCACGCCGCCTTTTTCGCCCTGGGCGGTTATTGCTTTGGCATGTACCTGATGCGCCAGATCGGCAGCCGTGGCGTCTACGGCGATCCGCTGTTACCCGATTTCATGGTGTTCCTGAATTGGCAGGAATTGCCCTGGTATTGGCACGGTTTCGACCAGTTCTGGTTTGCCGCGCTGATGGCGCTGGTCATTCCCGGCCTGCTGGCTTTTGTTTTCGGCTGGTTCGCCTTCCGCTCGCGGGTGTCGGGGGTGTATCTGTCGATCATCACCCAGGCGCTGACCTATGCGCTGATGCTGGCCTTTTTCCGCAATGAAATGGGTTTCGGCGGCAACAACGGCTTGACCGATTTTAAAGACGTGCTGGGCTTCTCCTTGCAGGCCGATGCAACACGGATTGGGCTGTTTCTGCTGTCTGCGCTGGCGTTGGCCGGCGGTTATTTACTCTGCCGCTGGCTGGTCTCTACCCGGCTGGGTCGGGTGCTGGTAGCGATCCGTGACAGCGAAGACCGCGCCCGCTTCCTCGGTTATCGGGTGGAGCGGGTCAAGGCGCTGGTCTTCACCCTGTCGGCGATGCTGGCTGGGCTGGCCGGGACGTTGTATGTGCCGCAAGTCGGCATTATCAATCCCGGCGAATTTGCGCCGCTCAACTCCATCGAAGCGGTGATCTGGGTCGCGGTCGGCGGACGCGGTACCCTGGTCGGCGCGGTGCTTGGCGCTGTGCTGGTCAATTATTCCAAAACCTGGCTGACCGGGGCGTTGCCGGAAATCTGGCTGTTTGCGCTAGGCGGCTTGTTCGTGGCGGTCACGCTGTTGCTGCCGCGTGGCTTGATCGGCTTGATGCGGCGACGGGAGGCGACGACATGAGCGAGCTGGTTTCCGATCTCGACGGCGGCGGGCTGCGCCTGCGCCAGGAGCCGGTGGACGCCCGGCACGGCATCCTGCTCTATCTGGAGGAAGTGACTGTCAGTTTCGACGGCTTCAAGGCGATTGACAATCTGTCGCTGTATATCGGCGACGGGGAATTGCGCTGCATCATCGGTCCGAACGGCGCGGGCAAAACCACGATGATGGACATCATCACCGGCAAGACCAAGCCGGATCGCGGACGGGTGTTTTTCGGCCAGACCATCGCCCTGCTCAAGCTGGACGAGCCGGCGATTGCCCGGATGGGCATTGGTCGCAAGTTTCAGCGCCCGACGGTGATTGAGCCGTTGACCGTGCTGGAAAATCTCGAACTGGCCATGTCCGGGGCGAAACGCTTCCGGGGACTGATGACTACCCGGCTCACCGGCGAAGAGCGCGACCGGATCGATGCAGTGCTGGAGAAAATCGGCCTGACTGAGCAGCGCGAGCGGCTGGCCGGCATTCTGGCGCATGGGCAGAAACAGTGGCTGGAAATCGGCATGTTGCTGATGCAGGAGCCGCGTTTGTTGTTAGTAGACGAGCCGGTGGCGGGGATGACCCCGGCGGAAATGGAGCGCACCGCCGAATTGTTGCGCTCGCTGGCCGGTAGCCATTCGGTAGTGGTGGTCGAGCATGACATGGGCTTTGTGCGCTCCATCGCCGATCAGGTCACCGTGTTGCATCAGGGGCGGGTGCTGGCGGAAGGGCGGCTTGAAGAGTTGCAGATTGATCCGATGGTCATTGAAGTTTATCTGGGAGCCGGCGATGCTTACCATTGAAGGGTTGAACCAGTTTTACGGCGAATCGCACACGCTGTGGGATTTAAACCTGGAAGCGCCGGAAGGCGTAGTGACTTGTCTGATGGGTCGCAACGGCGTCGGCAAAACTACGCTGCTGAAATGCATCATGGGATTGCTGCCGATGCGTTCCGGGCAGATGGTGTTTGCCGGTGAGGAATTGCATCGGCTGCCGGCGGAACGGCGTGCGCCTTTGGGCATTGGTTATGTGCCGCAGGGCCGGCAGATTTTCCCGCTGATGACCGTGGAAGAAAATCTGCGCATCGGTCTGGCGGCCAATCCGCGCCGGCCCCGCCAAGTCCCGGAGTTTATTTTCGAGCTGTTTCCGGTGCTGAAAACCATGCTCAAGCGGCGCGGCGGCGATCTGTCCGGCGGGCAGCAGCAGCAGTTGGCGATTGGCCGGGCGCTGGCGCTGGAGCCGCGTTTGCTGATCCTCGACGAACCGACCGAGGGCATTCAGCCGAATGTAGTGCGGGAAATTGGCCGGGTGATTCGCCGGTTGAATCAGGAGGAAATCGAGCGGGAACGCGAACAGGTCAACATCGTGCGCGAGATCGGTCAGGCGGTGCAGCGCGTCAGCCAGGAACGCGGCATGACCGTACTTCTGGTGGAGCAGAAGCTGCCCTTCGCCCGCTGGGTGGCCCAGCAGTTTTGCATCATGGACAAGGGGCGAGCGGTCGCCACTGGAGCGATGGCGGATTTGCAGGATGGACTGGTGCGGCAGTATTTGACGGTGTGAGCGGCCATTCAAGGCTTCGGACCAAGCGGCTGGAAGGCTCGCTATTTTCCGATACAGAAACTGGAAAAAATCCGCCCCAGCAATTCCTCTGAGGTCACCTCGCCGGTAATTTCCCCCAAGGCGTTTTGCGCCTGACGCAGTTCTTCGGCCACCAGCTCCCCGGCGTGAACCTGCAACTGCGCATCCGCTACGGCCAGCGCCGCCGCCGCCCGCTCCAGCGCCTGCAAATGCCGTCGCCGCGCCATTAACGTCCCTTCGCCGCCGCAATAGCCCATGCACGCTTTGAGATGCTCGCGCAGCAACTCCAAACCGGCCCCGGTCTTCGCCGACAGCCAAAGCGCATGGCCGCCGTGCATCGCTTGCAAAGCCGGTTCCGCGCCGCTCAGATCAATCTTGTTATGCAGCACCGTCACCCCGGTTTGCGCCGGCAAGCGTTCCCGTAATGCCTGATCTTCGGCAGTGAATCCGCGCCGGTCATCGACCACTAGCAAAATCCGCTCTGCATTTGCAATTTCCGCCCAGGCGCGGCGCACGCCTTCCTGCTCGACCGGATCGGCGCTGTCCCGCAAGCCGGCGGTGTCGATCACATGCAGCGGCATTCCGTCAATGGCGATCTGCTCGCGCAACACATCGCGGGTAGTACCGGGGATATCGGTGACAATCGCCGCCTCGCGTCCGGCCAATTGATTCAACAAACTGGATTTTCCCGCGTTCGGTCGCCCGGCGATCACGACGGTCATGCCATCACGCAGTAAGCGCCCCTGAGCCGCCGCCGCCTGCAAAGCGCTCAACTGCCCGCGCAAAGCCTGCAACTGCTCAGTAAGCCGCTGATCGGCCAAAAAGTCGATTTCTTCTTCAGGAAAATCAATCGCCGCTTCGATATATATCCGCAACGCGATCAACGCCTCCACCAAGGCCTGAATCCGCCGGGAAAATTCCCCTTCCAGCGAACGCAACGCAGCGCGGGCCGCCGCCGTAGTGGCGCTGTCGATCAGGTCGGCAATCGCCTCCGCCTGGGTTAAATCGAGCTTGTCATTGAGAAAAGCGCGTTCGGAAAATTCGCCGGGTCGGGCTGGACGGGCGCCCAGCTCCAGGGTGCGCGCCAGTAATAAATCCATGACCACCGGCCCGCCATGGCCGTGCAATTCCAGCACGTCTTCGCCGGTAAAGGAGTGCGGGGCGGGGAAATAGAGGACGATGCCCTGATCGAGAATCCGTCCATCGCCAGCGCGAAACCGTCGGAAAAGCGCATGGCGGGGTGGGGGCAAGACGCCGCAGATCGCTTCGGCGATGGCGATGCTCAAGGAACCAGAGATGCGCACCATGCCCCCCCCGCCCCGACCGGGCGGCGTGGCGATAGCGGCAATGGTGTCATTCATCCGCGCTGCCTCCCCCGTCTGGGGGAGGATTGGTAGGGAACGCCGCGTAACGAAACCGTGATCACTTGCGCCGCTTGTTCAGATTCGGTTTCTGCGCAGACCCGGCCTTCTTCAGCGCCTCATTCATCCACTGGCGGCCTCGATCCAGCAATTTGCCGGCTTGAACGCGCACCCAACCCGGTTCCTCCTTGGCCTTGGCGACTGCCGCTGCATCCGCCCCCGACTCAACCCGCTGGGTGATAAACCACTGTTGGGCAATCGACAGGATGTTGTTCACCACCCAGTACAGCACCAGACCGGAGGGGAACCACAGGAACATGAAGGTGAAAATAATCGGCAGCGACATCATGACCTTGGCCTGCACCGGGTCCGGCGGGGCGGGACTGAGCTTCTGCTGGACGAACATGGTCACGCCCATGATCAGCGGCAGCACATAGTACGGGTCAGGAATCGACATATCCTTGATCCAGAACATGAACGGAGCCTGGCGCAACTGCACGCTTTCCACCAACACCCAGTACAGCGCGATAAATACCGGAATCTGCACCAGAATCGGCAGACAGCCGCCCAGCGGGTTGACCTTCTCCCGCTTGTACATGGACATCATCGCCTCATTCATCTTCTGCTTGTCGTCGCCGTACAGCTCCTTCAGCCGGGTCAATTCCGGGGCCAGCCGGCGCATATTCGCCATCGAGCGGTAACTGGTCTCAGACAGCTTGTAGAAAGCCAGCTTGATCAGGATGGTCAGAATGATGATCGCCCAACCCCAGTTGCCGACGATGGAATAAATGGTTTTCAACAGCCAGAACAACGGCTCGGCGATCACGGTCAGCTTGCCGTAATCCACGGTCAGTTGCAGGTTCGGCGCAACTTTTTCCAATACATCCGGCAACTTCGGTCCCACATACAGCCGGGTCTGGAAATCGCGGGACTCACCGGCAGGTACCACCAGGGCTTCTCCGGTCATGCCGACCACATAGCGATTGCCGCCCACCGCCTTGGCGTAAAACGTGTTGGTCTCGCCGGGACCGGGAATCCACGCGCCGAGGAAATAATGCTGAATCATCGCCACCCAGCCGTCAGTCACCGACTGGTTCAAGGGCTGCTTGGCGATGTCGTCAAAGGACAGCTTCTCGTAGCGCTCTTCCGGGGTGGAAATCACTGCGCCGGTGTAGGTAATCACGCCGCTGCCGAAAAAGCTGCCGCCGGTCTTGGGCGGAGTGCGCTGGAATTGCCGGTATTGACTGCCTTTCCAATCCTTGGCGCTGGCATTTTCCACGCGGTGCGTCAGCTCCACCAGAAAACTGCCGCGGTGGAAGGTGTAAATCTTGCTGACCTTCACACCGGACGGATCAGACCAATGCAATCGCACTTCCAGCGCATCCTGCCCGTCGGCCAGACGGTATTCGCTTTGCTCAAGAACCAGCGGGGCGTAATGATTGGGCGCTGCGCCTTCATTGAGCGCCACCAGGCCGGATTGGGCGATAAACAGGTCGGGCGGACTGTCCTTGAGCAATAAAAACGGCTGCTCCGGGTGGCGCACCGAATCGGGATAGGTGCGCAGACCGACCAGGCGCAGATCGCCGCCCATCGCGTCAATTTCCGCCTCAAACAGATCGGTGACCACGCGCACCCGCTGGCCGCTGCTCAGGGTCTGCGCTCCCGCGCCGGGCGTTGCCGCCGCAGGCACATCCTGTCCCGGCGTTACTGCGGTTGAGGCCGGCGCACTGGAAGCGCGGGTCGTCGCGGCAGTCGGGGTCGGCGGCGGATGTTTCAGCGCCTGAAATTCCAGCCAGTTCTGCCAGAGCAGAAACAGCACGAACATCAGCGCGGCGAACAGCAATAAGCGTTGATTTTCTAACATTCAGCGGTCCTTCGGGGAAGGTTCGGGAACGGGATCAACGCCGCCCGGATGCCAGGGGTGACAACGCGATAAACGGCGCATCGCCAGCCAGCTGCCGCGCCAGGCGCCATGCCGCTCAATCGCCTCGCGGGCGTACTGCGAACAACTGGGATAAAAACGGCAGTGGTTGCCCAAGAGCGGACTGACGAACAGTTGGTAAACGCGGATCAGCGCAATCAGCACGGCGCGCATGATTGGGCCAGTTTTCGCCAATGCCGTTGCAACGAGGCAAACAGGACCGCATTGTCCGATTCGGTCAGACCGGCGCGGCCCATCACCACCCAATCCAGACCGGCCAGTTGCGCCTGCTGGCGGCGGAAACTTTCCCGGATAATGCGCTTGATGCGATTACGCGCCACGGCAGACCGAGCGACCTTGCGGGAGATCGCCAGCCCCAACCGGGGATAGGCTAAACCGTTCGGGCAGGCCAACACGGTAAAATACCGGTCGCCGGATTTGGCCGGATGGGCGAAAACACGGGAGAACGCCGACGGGCCAGCCAGCCGGGCGCGGCGCGGAAAATGTGCGCCGCCTTCCATGACCTTCAGGGCGTCAGGCGGGCGCGCCCTTTGGCGCGGCGGGCTTTCAACACTCGACGGCCGCCGGTGGTGGCCATGCGGGCGCGGAAACCGTGGGTGCGTTTGCGGTGAATAATGCTGGGCTGGAACGTCCGCTTCATGAGGATTCCTTAAATGAGGCTAGTCAAAACCGGTTTGCGCTTTTCAGTCAAAAGGGGAAAATTACTCATGGCAAGCCAATATTGTCAAGCAAAATGGCGCGGCTGACCGATCCGCTGGCGGCGCTCACCGTTCCATCCCGTTTTTGCGCCCGACCGTTCGCTGCAAACCGCCGGCGCAACTTGTAACGAAAACCCTGAACAGCCGCTGCGATGCTCTAAGGAGACGACGGGTGGAAAACCGTTGCATCAACCATGGCTTTTTATCCCATGAGTGATTTCTTGCTTCAACGAGGCCGGTTTCACCAGGGTCTTGCGACTCCGGTCAGCGCCTTCCTCTCCACAAGCGTGACTTCCCGCCCAACTGGCGGTAGCCAGCGATTCACGCTGGATATTCCGGGCCGCGTTGATGTCCCGGTCGTGTTCCGCGCCACAGTGGGCGCACGTCCATTCCCGAATGGACAGCGGCATTTTTTCCGCTTTCACACCACAGATCGAACAGGTCTTGCTACTGGGAAACCAGCGATCCACCACGACCACGGTGCTACCGGACAACGCGGCTTTGTATTCCAGCTGGCGGCGAAACTCATAAAAGCCGATGTCGTTGATCGACCGCGCCAGCTTTTCATTGGCGACCATTCCCCGCACATGGAGGTCTTCAATGCCGATGAGGGCAAAGCGCCGGGTCAAGTCGGTGGTGGTTTGGTGCGTCCAGTTCTGACGGATATGAGCGATCCGGGCATGGAGTTTTGCCAGTCGCCGGGCGGATTTGCGCCGGTTGGCGCTCCCTTTCTGCTTGCGAGAATGCCAGCGCGATACCCGTTTCAGCCGCTGGAGGTATTTTTTCAGCGGCTTGGGGCTGTCGATCTTTTCTCCGGTGGAGAGGGTCACGGCGGTAGAAACGCCGAGATCAATGCCGACGGTGGCTTGGCTTTCGCACACCGGTTCAGGACGGTCGATCTCAACAGGAATGGAAATGAACCAGCGGTCAGCTTCCCGGCTCAAGGTGGCCGACAAGGGGTTGCCGTCAAAACGCAACGCCTCGCGCATCCGCACCCATCCGATTTTCGGCAAGCGCATCCGTTGACCGTCAAAGGCAAAGGTTCCGGGGCCGTTGTCCAGCCGGGCGGCATCGTGAATGCCGCGTTTTTTAAAGCGCGGGGACTTCGAGTGCTTCTGGAAGAATCGCTGCCAGGCGCGACCGACATTCTTGATCGCCTGCTGTGGAACGGACTTCGGCAGGTCGAGTATCCAGGGGAACTCAACGGGCTTGATCGCGTTGAACTGCCGACGCAAGGCCGCCTCGTTCGGTTTCTCGCCGGCTTGGAATTGCCGTTGCCATTCCGCCAGCGCCCAGTTGTAGGCGAATCGGGCCGCGCCGACGCATTGTCGGAACCTCGCCGCCTGATCCAAGTTCGGTTTCAGCTCGATGCGATGGGTCAGGACGGTTCGCATTGCAGCGCCTCCAAGGCCCGCTTCGCCCGGTTTTCCGCCGCCCGCCGCCCATACAACCGGGCACACATCGCCGTTAAAACGTCGGTCAGGTCGCGTACCCAGTCATCGGTGACTTCGGCGGTATCGACCACCACCAGCGTCCGTCCGTGGGCCGCCAGCGCCGATTCGACGTACTCAAACCCAAAGCGCATCAGCCGGTCGCGGTGTTCCACGACCACCGTGGTTACGGCGGGCATCCGCAATATCCGCATCAAACCGCGCCGGTCGCCGTTCAACCCAGAACCGACTTCCTTGACCACTTCCACCCCGCGCAAGCGTTTTTCGGCGGCGAATGCGGCCAAACGCGCGACCTGCCGATCTAAATCCGCTTTCTGGTCAGAACT
>JBDHRB010000060.1:0-9313 GCA_039807355.1 Candidatus Competibacteraceae bacterium | reverse complement strand
AGTTCGCGGAGAAAGACTTCCTTGTGGGAATACAGGGAATGCGCGACCAGGCGCAGCAGTTGCTGCACCTCGGCCTGAAAACCAAGGGTTTCCTTATGAGCTTCGACGGTCATGGGGGACGGTCTCCTGGGTGATGTTCGTTGCCAGGAGCCGATATGTGGACAAATGGCGGGATTTCAAGGCGACGCCGGGAGTTCGACGCCTTCATGGCGCAGCAGCCAGCGTTTGATGATCAAAGGATCGCCGGTTACCGCGCCTGCGTAACCGCCCAAACCCTGCTGACCAAGCACGCGATGACAGGGAATCAGGATCGGAATGGGATTGGCGCGGCAAGCGCCGCCAATGGCGCGAGCGGAGGTTATCAACCGTTTAGCCAGTTCGCCATAGGTCAACACCATGCCTGGCGGAATGGCGCACAACACTTCCCAGACGCACCGTTGAAACGCGGTGCCGTTCGGGCGTAGCGGGACGGTGAAGGGCGCACGCGGATCATGAAAATACGCCTGCAACTGCGCGACGACTTGGGCGGTTACGGCGTCTGCGGGCGGTTGCTCAGGCGTATGGGTAGGCAGGTAATCCAGCACGCTAACCGCTTCGCCAGCCATGCGCAAACCGATCTTGGCGAAGGGCGCAGCGATCACCGCGTGGTAGGCGCTCATCATTGATTTCCTCCCTCAACTCGTGCGCGGAACGTACCTCAGCCAGTCGCGGCTCGCGTCGCCGTAGACGATGAAATAAGGATTGAGCAGCGAATCACCGGTGTTGTAGCGCAAGGGCTGGCCGGTTTCCAGCGACACCACCTGACCGCCAGCGACTTCGACAATCGCTTGTGCAGCGGCGGTGTCCCATTCCGAGGTCAGCCCCAGACGCGGGTAAACATCCGCTGCGCCTTCCGCGACCTGGCAGAGTTTCAGCGAACTGCCAATCGTGACCAGTTGATGCGGCCCCAGCGCGGCGACGAACTGTTGCAGACCCGGCCCGCCATGCGATTTGCTGCCGACCACCCGCACCGGCGCGTCAGGCGACAGAGGCGCAACCGCGATGGGTTGCGGCGCTTGACCCGGCTCCTCGCGGAATGCGCCATAACCGCGTGCGGCGAAGTAGCAACAACCGCTGACCGGAATCCGCACTACGCCCAACACCGGTTCGTGATCGTCGATCAGGGCGATGTTGACGGTGAATTCGCCGTTGCGTTTGATGAATTCCTTGGTGCCGTCCAGCGGGTCCACCAGCCAGTAACGCCGCCAGGATTGCCGCTCGGCAAACGGAATCGCCGCCGATTCCTCGGACAGAATCGGCAGTTCCGGGGTCAACTGGCGCAGACCGGCGACAATCGTTTGATGCGCCGCCAGGTCCGCAGCGGTCAACGGGCTGTGATCTTCCTTGGCCGTAACGCTGAAGGCAGTCGCGTAAATTTCCAGAATCCGCTCACTGGCTTGCGCGGCCAGCGCCCGAACCGGATTGAGCCAGTCGATCCAGGGAGCCTGCATCTTTGCTCGATCTGCCGCCGCCAGCGCCCGACTAGCGCAGCTTTTCCTTGATACGCGCCGCCTTGCCTTCCAGACCGCGCAGGTAGTACAGCTTGGCGCGGCGCACATCGCCCCGGCGCTTGACGCTGATATCGGAAATGGCCGGACTGTAGGTTTGAAACACCCGCTCTACGCCTTCGCCGTGGGAAATCTTGCGCACGGTGAAGGCAGAATTTAGCCCCCGATTGCGCTTGGCGATCACGATGCCTTCAAACGCTTGCAGGCGCTCGCGGTTGCCTTCCTTGACCTTGACCCGCACCACCACGGTGTCGCCGGGATTAAAGGCGGGGACTTCACGGGTCATCTGTTCCCGTTCAAAGGCTTCGACTAATTTGCTCATCACACGCTACTCCACGTTGTTCCAAGAGACCGCCAGCCCCCTCGGCTTGCTCGGTTCTTGCTGATTGTTCCGCGATAAATTCCTGCAATAACGCCTGATCCCGCGCATCCAGCCGGCGCTGCGCCAGCAATTCAGGCCGCCGTCGCCAAGTGCGCCCCAGCGCCTCGCGCCGCCGCCAGCGGGCAATCGCCGCGTGGTCGCCGCTCAACAGCACCGCTGGAACCCGCTGACCGTCGATCTGTTCGGGCCGGGTGTAATGCGGGCAGTCGAGCAGACCGTCCATGAATGAATCCTGCGCGGCGGATTCATCATCGTTCAATGCACCCGGCTGTAATCGAGCCACCGCGTCGATCAACACCAGCGCCGCCAGTTCGCCGCCGCTCAGAACGTAGTCGCCAATCGACCATTCCTGATCGACTTCTGCGGCGATCAACCGCTCATCGACGCCTTCGTAGCGGCCCGCCAACAGAATCAAGCGCGACTCTTCGGCCAGTTCGCGCACCCCATCCTGGGTCAACAGCCGACCCTGGGGGCTGAGATACAGGGTTTTTCCCGCCGGCTTCGCGTCCGCCCGCGCCCGCCGCAGAGCGTCGCGCAACGGCTGGACTTTCATCACCATGCCCGGCCCGCCGCCATAGGGCCGGTCGTCCACCGTGCGATGCCGGTCATGGGCATCGTCACGCGGGTTCCAGGCGACCACTTCCAGCAACTGGCGTTCCACGGCTCGCCCGGTCACTCCAAAGCGGAGCAAGGTTGCGAGCATTTCCGGGAACAGGGTGATAACGTCAATACGCACTAAAAATCCGGGTCCCAGTCCACCCGCAACAGACGCTGTTCGAGATTGATCTCGACCACCACCTGGCCCTTGACGAAAGGTAATAACCGTTCCCGTTCGCCTTTAATCACCAATACATCGTTAGCGCCGGTGGCGAATACATGATCGACGATTCCCAAATCCACGCCTTGCAGGGTCATCACCCGCAAGCCTTGCAGGTCGGCCCAGTAATATTCGCCCGGCGCAGGCGGCGGCAATTGGGCGCGGCGCACCGCGATGTCGCTCTGAATCAGGGTTGCGGCCCGGTCGCGGTCATCATAATCGACGAACTTGAGCACCACCCCGGCCCCATGGGCGCGGCCCGCTTCAATTTCGAAAGGCCGCCACTCGCCCTGCTGCTGGAGAAACACCGGATGGTATTGAGCGATGCCCTGGCGCGGTTCGGTGTGGGAAAACACCCGCACCCAGCCTTGCAAGCCAAATAAACCCGACACTCGGCCCAGCACAACCCAGTCAGACACGATGCTCAAAACTCCGCTGACGGGTCAGGCAGCGGCGGCTTGCTTGCGGGCGTATTCCTTGGCCAGACTGGCCACCCGTTCTGACGGCTGTGCGCCGGTGTTCAACCAGTACTGCAAACGTTCCTGGTTCAGACTCAGCCGCTCTTCCTTGCCGCTGGCGATGGGGTTGAAGAAGCCAAGCCGTTCGATATAACGACCGTCGCGCCGGTTGCGGCTGTCGGTCACAATTACGGTGTAGAAGGGGCGCTTCTTGGCGCCGCCACGGGACAGGCGGATGGTCACCACGCTGCGAATACCTCTTGCAAATTCCGGGGATCCTACGAAAAGGCCGCCTACAGGGGGCAGCCGGATGAAGCGCGAAATAGTAACGGAAATTTCGAGTGTTGGAAACCAGTCAGGGCTTCAGTTGCGGCAGGCTGCCCGGCGGCAGGCGACCCTGCAAGCCGCGCATCATTTTCATCAGCCCGCCGCCTTTCATCTTCTTCATCATTTTTTGCGCCTGGTCAAATTGTTTGAGCAGGCGGTTCACGTCCTGAATCTGCGTCCCGGAACCGGCGGCGATGCGCCGTTTGCGCGAGCCTTTGATGATGTCCGGGAAGCGCCGTTCGCCGGGGGTCATCGAGTTGATGATGGCGATCAACCGCTTCACTTCCTTGTCCGTCGCCTGCTCCTTGAGCGCCGCCGGGGCGGTGTTGAAGCCGGGCATTTTTTCCAGCAGCCCGGCAATGCCGCCCATGCCCATCATTTGTTGCATTTGCTCGCGGAAGTCCTCCAGGTCAAAGCCTTTGCCCTTCTGAACTTTCTGGGCCAGTTTGAGCGCTTTTTCCTTATCGACCTTGCGCTCCATTTCCTCGACCAGGCCGAGGACGTCGCCCATGCCGAGAATCCGCGACGCCACCCGGTCGGGAAAAAACGGTTCAAGGGCGGCGGTTTTTTCGCCGACGCCAAGGAATTTGATCGGCTGGCCGGTGATGTGGCGAATTGACAGCGCCGCGCCACCCCGGGCGTCGCCGTCGGTCTTGGTTAACACCACCCCGGTCAGCGGCAGAGCGGCGTTGAACGCCTGCGCGGTGTTAGCGGCGTCCTGGCCGGTCATGCTGTCCACCACGAACAGGGTTTCAACCGGGTTGAGCGCGGCGTGCAGCCGGCGGATTTCCGCCATCATCGCTTCATCGACATGCAGACGCCCGGCGGTGTCCACGATCAGCACATCCACGCCATGGGTGCGGGCGTGTTCCAGCGCCTGCCGGGCAATGGCTTCCGGTTCCTGGCCGGGATCGCTGGGGAAAAACGCTGCGCCCACCTCGCCGGCCAGCTTGCGCAATTGCTCAATCGCCGCTGGCCGGTACACGTCGCAACTGACCGCCAGCACTTTTTTATGCTGCTGTTCCTTCAGCCAGCGCGCCAGCTTGGCGACGCTGGTGGTTTTGCCGGAGCCTTGCAGGCCGGCCATGAGCACCACTGCCGGCGGTTGCGTGCGCAGATTCAATTCGGCGTTAGTTTCGCCCATGGCGCGGATCAGCTCGTCATGGACGATTTTGATCAACACCTGACCGGGGGTCAGACTGAGCAACACTTCCTCGCCGATAGCCCGCGTCCGCACCCGGTCGATGAACTCCCGCACGACCGGCAGCGCCACGTCCGCCTCCAGCAGGGCCATGCGCACTTCACGCAGCGCGTCCTTGATGTTGTCCTCGGTCAGGCGGCCCTGACCGCGCAAGTTCTTGACCGTGCGCAGCAGACGTTCACTGAGATTTTCAAACATGCCGGTTTAACCTTTATTTACGATCTGTCGGGCGATTATAGGGGAATCGCAACTCCCGGTGCTGTTTCAAGCCGGTGGCGTTCCATGCCATGATCCTACAGTGAGGCTCCACTCCTGACCTTGCACAGCGAGCGGGGCGCAAAGGGCGATCCAGGGAACCGTATTGATGAATGTGCTGATCAGCAGTTTAGCCGCTTTGTTGTATCTCTTGGCCGGCGCTTGGCTGGCTGCGCGGCTGGCGTGCGCCAGCCGCAACGGCGCAACCGCCAAAGGCGGCCCGCTGGTGCTGGGCTGGAGCGCCGCTTTGCTGCACGCCATGATTTTGTCGCAGACGGTTTTTTCCTCCGCCGGGTTGAATCTGGGTTTTTTCAACGCCCTGTCCTTCACCGGCTGGCTGATCGGCGTACTGTTGCTGGCGGCGGCCCTGGTGCGTCCGCTGGAGAATCTGGGCATTCTGGTTTTGCCGTTCTGCGCGTTGACGCTGATCCTCGGCGTGCTGTTTCCCTCAGCGCGCATCGTCGCCGATCCCGGTCAATGGCCGCTGGAATTGCATATCCTGATTGCGATTCTCGCCTATTCGCTGTTCACCCTGGCGGCGGTGCAGGCGTTGTTGCTGGCGGTGCAGGATCATCGACTGCGCCATCGTCAACCCGGCGGCTTCCTGCGCGGCATTCCGCCCTTGACGGCGATGGAATCCCTGCTGTTTCAGATGATCGGCGCCGGCTTTGTCCTGCTCAGCATTACCCTGGCCAGCGGCTTGTTCTTCCTGGAGGATATTTTTGCCCAGCACTTGGTGCATAAAACCGTGTTGTCGTTCATCGCCTGGGGAGTATTCGGGGTGTTGCTTTGGGGGCGCTGGCGGTTCGGCTGGCGCGGGCGCACCGCGATTCGCTGGACACTGAGCGGTTTCACCGTGCTGCTGCTGGCCTATTTTGGCAGCAAACTGGTGCTGGAACTGGTGCTGCGCCGGTATTGATGCGCTTGACAGTCCGCGCTCGCAACCCGTAAAAATGAAATTCACCATCTGAACCGAGGTTTTTGCGACTTTGGACGATATTCACATAGGGCTGCTGTTCGTCGCCCTGGCGCTGTTGATTGGCTGTTCCGCGTTTTTCTCCAGCTCCGAAACCGGGCTGATGACCCTCAACCGCTACCGCCTGCGTCATCACGCCAAAGCGGGCGACAAGGCTGCGCAACGCGCCAGCCGCCTGTTGGAACGCCCGGATCGGTTGATCGGCATCATTCTGCTCGGCAATAACTTCGTCAATATTCTGGCGTCTTCGCTGGCGACCATCATCGCCATTCACTTTCTCGGCGAAGCCGGCATCGCGGTTTCCACCATCGCCATGACCCTGATTGTGCTGGTTTTTGGCGAGGTGGCGCCCAAGACTGTGGCGGCTCTTTATCCTGAACGCATCGCTTATCCCGCTTCGGCAGTACTCGGACCGCTGCTCAGAGTGTTTTATCCGCTGGTCTGGCTGACCAACGCCGTGGCCAACAGTTTGTTGCGGCTGTTCCGCGTCACCATCCAGACCTCGACCCAGAACACCCTGAGCGCCGAGGAACTGCGCACTGTGGTGCTGGAAGCCGGGGTCATGATTCCCAAACGGCATCAGACCATGCTGTTGAGCATCCTGGAGCTGGAGGAAATCACCGTCCAGGACATCATGATTCCGCGCAATGAAGTCACTGGTCTGGACCTGGACGCCGATTGGGAAACCATCGTAGCGCAGTTGACCCGCAGCCCCTACACCCGGCTGGTGGTCTACCGCGATACCATTGACCAGGTGGTGGGCTTCCTGCATTTGCGCAAGGTGTTGAATTTAATGGCGCAGAAGCCGGATTTCAGCCTGGCCGATCTGGAAGGGCAGATTCGTGAGCCGTACTTCATCCCCGAAGGCACCTCGCTGACCCGCCAGTTATTGAATTTCCAGCAGTTGCGCCGGCGTTTCGGGCTGGTGGTGGACGAGTATGGCGACGTGCTGGGTTTGGTGACGCTGGAGGATATTCTGGAAGAGATCGTTGGCGAGTCCACTACGGACCCGGCGGCGGTC
This sequence comes from Candidatus Competibacteraceae bacterium, assembly GCA_039807355.1. GTDB lineage: Bacteria > Pseudomonadota > Gammaproteobacteria > Competibacterales > Competibacteraceae > UBA2383. The sequence goes on along the minus strand of JBDHRB010000060.1, from coordinate 2,329 downwards.
GGCAACCGCAGCCTGACCCCGCGCGCCGATGGCGGCTATGTGGTCAATGGGCGCACCTCGATCCGCAGTCTGAACCGGATGCTCAACTGGATGCTGCCCACCGACGGCCCGCGCACCCTGAACGGCCTGATCATGGAGCAACTGGAAGCGATTCCCGAACCCGGCGCACGCTTGATCCTAGCCGGACATCCTGCGGAAATCGTCGAGATTGCCGGTAACCGAGTCAAGACCGTGGTGATTTGGCCGCATCCGCAGGCGGATTCCAAAGCGGAAGAGCGCGAAAGGTAGCGGGCGACTACTGGCGGCCTTGCCGCCACACCCAATCTTCGATGCCGTTCTCAGGCTGATATTCCGGGACCAGCCCTTGCAGGATCGCCCGCACGGCCGGGTAGTCAAAATCCTGTATCGCCGCATCCAGTTGACTGAGCTGGTCACGCAGCAGCGGCCACGGCAAATGCGCTTCGCGGGCGCGGCGGATCATCGGATGCGCGGTGGGCAGATCATCCGCGCCGATCAACAGCTCTTCGCGCAACTTCTCGCCGCTGCGCAGGCCGGTGAATTGAATTTCAATATCCCCATCCGCCTGCGTCGCATTGCGCACGGTCAATCCCGACAGGCGAATCATCCGCCGCGCCAGATCGACGATGCGCACCGGTTCGCCCATGTCGAGCAGAAACACTTCGCCGCCTTGCGCCAGGGCGCTGGCTTGAATCACCAGTTGCGCCGCCTCCGGGATGGTCATGAAATAGCGTTCGACATCCGGGTGGGTCACGGTGACTGGCCCACCCCGGCGGATTTGTTCCCGAAACAGCGGCACGACCGAACCCGACGAGTCGAGGACATTGCCGAAGCGCACCATGCACAACCGGGTGGCGTGACCTTCGCTGGCCAGTCCTTGCAGAATCAATTCCGCCAGCCGTTTGGTCGCGCCCATCACGTTGGTCGGGCGCACCGCCTTGTCGGTGGAAATCAGCACGAAGGTTTCCACCCCGGCGGCGAGGGCGGCTTCGACGGCGTGTTGAGCGCCAAACACATTGTTGCGCACGCCTTCGATAGGGTTGTGTTCGACCATCGGCACATGCTTGTAGGCGGCGGCGTGATAGACGGTCTGCACGGCGAAGCGTTCCATGACCATTTGCAGCCGGCGGCGATGCAGCACCGAGCCGAGCAGGGGAATCAGTTCAATCTCCGCCGCGCCCATGTTGCCCAACATCGCTTGCAATTCCTGCTCAATCGCGTACAGCGCGTATTCGGAGCGCTCGAACAGCGCCAGCCGACGCGGACGCAGCAGTAGTATTTGCCGACACAGTTCCGAACCAATCGACCCGCCCGCGCCGGTGACCAGCACGCTCTTGCCATGAACCCGCGCCCGCAATAAAGCCTGGTCCGGCTGTACCGAATCGCGGCCCAGGATGTCCTCGACTTCGATTTCGCGGAATTCATCAATGCGCCGGGCGCCGCTGGTCAGTTCCCCCAGAGTCGGCAACGCCATCACCCGCACCGGCAACCCGGCCAGGGCTTCCAGAATCTCCCGGCGGCGGCGGTGCGAGGTTGAGGGCAGCGCCAACAGGATCAGACTGACGTGGCGGCGGGCGATCAGACGCGGCAAGCGGGACGGCGCCCGCACCTTGAGACCGAGGATCACGCTGCCGTGCAAGCGCGGATTGTCATCGACAAAAGCTACCGGCTCGAATTCGGCGCTGTAGCGCAGGGCTTGAACCAGTTGCGCCCCGGCTTCTCCAGCGCCGTAGATAATCACTGGGGCGCGGGGCGCATTCAGCCGGAAATGGCGGCGCAGATAGCGGCGTAACAACAAACGTCCGCCGCCGATCAAAGCGACCAACACCAGCCACAGGATCAACCAGGACGAACGCGGCACAATGCCTTCGCGGAGAAATACCCATACCGCCATCATCAGCAGGACGCCGCCGCTGGCGCCGATGACAATCGCGTGCAGCAGCGTTTCATCGGCATAGCGCAAAATGGGTCGATACAGACCCGCCAGAGCGAAGGCCGGAATCAGAATCAGCACCGCCAGCGGAAACAGCCAAACCACGTCTTGCAGCAGTTCCGGCCACCATTCGCCTAAACGAATGGCGAAGGCCGCCCAGACCGCGATCAGCACGGCGAGCATGTCGCCGAAGATCAGCAGGGCGCGGCGCAGGGCGGTGGAGAGGTTAAGAAAGGGTTCCAAGGTTCAGCAGGCCCTGCGCCGGAGTAGGAGAGGGCCGGGGTCAGAAGGATGCGGCGGCGGGACAGGGCGGAAGGCTAGGGGGCCGGCGGTTTGTTTTCGCCGGTGAGCCGTTGGGTCAATACGACCAGATGCGCC
>JBDHRB010000059.1:0-9361 GCA_039807355.1 Candidatus Competibacteraceae bacterium | reverse complement strand
CCCGAACTGATTGCCGCGCACATGGCCTTGCGCCGGCGTTTACCCGAGCAGGCGGCGTAACCGCGCCCAGTCAAAGGCCGGGCCGGGATCGGTCTTGCGCCCCGGTGCAATCTCGGCATGACCGGCCAGCCGCTCCGGCGTCAGCGTCGGATAGGTTTGCCGCAGCGCCTGGATGAGCGCGGCCAGCACCGGGTATTGCCGGTCGTCATAGGGCCAATCATCCGCGCCTTCCAGTTCAATGCCGATGCTGAAATCGTTGCAGCGCGGACGCCCGGCGTACTGCGAGACCCCGGCGTGCCAGGCCCGGCGCTGCAAGGGAACATATTGAGTCACCGTCCCGTCGCGGCGGATCAGCAGATGCGCCGATACCCGCAGCCCGGCGATGCTTTGAAAATACGGATGCGCGGTCGGGTCCAGGGTATTGGTGAACAGCGCGTCGATCCACGGCCCGCCGAATTGGCCGGGCGGCAGGCTGATGCCGTGAATCACGATCAGATCAATCAGGGTTCCGGCGGGGCGCTCATCGCAGTTCGGCGAGGGCGTTTGCCAGGCGACATCCAGCAGTCCGCAGACCGGATCAATGCGCATCGCCGTTTACAACACGGTTTGATCGAAGTCGTAACTCATATCAGTGTGCGGGCGTTGCAGGAAGAAGCCTTGCACATAGTCGATACCGCAACTCCACAGCACCGGCAGGGTGGTGGCGTCTTCGATGCCGGTGACAATGATGGTCATGCCTTGGGTGCTCAGAGTACGCGCCAGATCGCTGAGTTGCTGCTGGCGGGTCTTGTCGTTGAGCAGGTCGTGGGCGAAGCGGGCGTCGAGCTTGACATAATCGGCGCCCAGGGCTTGGGCGAGGGCCTGCGAACGCCCATGACCGCTGAAATGATCCAGGGAGATGCCGCAACCCAGCGCCTTGAGCTGGTTGAGGAACGGTTGGAACGTGGCCTGATAGAGTTCTGCGGTGGTTTCGGTCATTTCAAACACCAGCGCCGCCGCCGGCACTCCGGTTTTGCGCAATCCGCCATCCAGCCAGTTGAGCAATTCTTCATCCTGAACGATGGTCGGCGAGAGATTGATGAACAGCACCACAGTCTGACCGCGGATTTGCCGTTCGCGCAGCACCCGGATCGAGTGGGCGATCACCCAGCGATCCAGCACCATGCCGAGGCGATGGCGCTTGACCAGGCCAAAGACAGTTTCCGGCAGCAGTTCCCAGCCTTCGCGGTTGCGCATCCGCAACAGCACTTCATAACGCTCGGTCGGATCGCCGCGCAGGCTGACGATGGGTTGAAACAGCAGGTTCATCCGCTGTTGTTGCACGGCTTCGCGGATTTCTTCCAGCAGCCGGCGTTGCTGGGAATTGGCCGCATCCGGCTCGGCGGGTTGTCCGTGATGGACGTAGACCCGGGCGTCCTTGCTCTCGCGGGCCATGCCGCAGGCCAGGTCGGCTTGTTGAATCAACACCGCCGCCTCGCGCAGATCGGGGCTGGCGATGCTGATGCCGATACTGGTGCGCAAGGAGAAATGACCGCTGGCCAAACGATAGGGATCGGTTTCCAGGGCGGTTTGCACCGCCTGGGCGGTGGCCGGCAGCGCTTCCTGGCGGGAAAAACCGAGCAGCACGGTGAACACGGCGTCGCCGAAGCGGGCGGCGATGGCGTCTGGACCGAGGACGGCTTGCAGGCGTTTCGCGGCTTGTTCGATCACGTCATCCGCGGCGGCGACATCCAGGCTTTCCAGCCCGCGCAGGTTGTCCAGGGTGATGAGCATGATCGCCACCGATTGGGTATTGGCGGCGGTGGCCACCAGCACCCGCTCCAGATAGGCGAGAAAATACGGGCGGTTGTACAGGCCGCTCACCGTGTCGCGGTGACTGAGCTGGTTGAATTTGTGGTGGAGGCCGCGCCCCTGCCGCAGGCGGCGGGCGACGGCGGCGAACAGCGATTCGGGATGGGGCGGCTTGCCGAGCAGCGCCTCGCCGCTCAGGGTGGTCATCGACAGCGCCGGCGCGATGTCGGTCTGCGCCGACAGCAAGACCAGCGGCAGTTCGCGGAACAGTTCATGCTGCTGGATGGTCTGGGCCAGTTCCAGGCCGTCGATATCTTTTAAATCCAGGCTGAGAATCAGCAGGTTAGGCTGAAAGTTGCGCAGCACCGGCAAAATGTACGGCGGCTGGGCCAGCACTTGGGTGACCATGCCGCGCTGTTCCAGCCAGCGCGCCACTTCCCGGGCGCTGGGTAAATGGTCATCGACGATGAGAATGCGCTGATTGAGCGGCTTTAACACCCGTTCGTCGAGTGCTTCGAGCAGCATGGGCAGATCGACCGGCTTGGTGAAATAGCCGGCGCCGCCAGCGCGCACCGCTTCGATGCGGGCGGTGATGTCGCTGCGTTCGGTCAGGAAGAACAGGGGAATATCCGGGGCGAGTTGCGGACGCAGCGCCGCAATATCGGCCAGCAGCGCCGCCGGATCGGCGACATCCAGATCAACGATCAGCGCCACCGGCGGTTCAGCAGGAGGGGAGTCGGTCAGCCGTTGCCGTGCTTGCTCCAGAGCGGCGCAACGCCAGGTTTGCAGGCCGCTGCGTTGCTGGAGCCGGCGGGCCAGATCATCCGCCGCTTCGCTGGCGACCAGCCAGAGCAGCGGCGGTTGGGTCAGGCGGTTGGGCGGGGTCGAGCGCGGTTCGCTGTGCGGACGCTGGCTGAACAGCGGAGTGGTGATGGTCTCGATGGGCCGATGGGTGTGCGGGTCGTTGAGCGGCGCGGCGCGGCACAGCGCGTCGACTATGGCGATCAGCCGCTCCCGCTCTGCGCCCCGGGGCAGCTCGCCTTTTTCCAGACAGCCGTTGATTTGCTGTTCTAGCCGCTCCGCCAGGCCCATGATGCGCCGCTGTTCGGGATGAGGGCGAGCCAGCGCCAGCAGGTCCTGGGTCGCCCGCAGCAGCAGTACGAAAAATTCCTGGCCCCACTTGATGTGAATGAGCTTTTCGGCAAGGTCGCTGATGCGCAGCAGCTTGCTGTTCAGTGAATCTCCTGGGGCGGATTTCGATTCCATGGCGGATCCTGGCGGGGCGTCCTGGTGGTGGAAATCCCTCTCCCGCAGGAGAGGGCGGTGCTGGGGATTATTGCGCTTCGAGGTGGTAGGAGAGGACCCGCTCGACTTCGTTCTTCGATCCCATAATCACCGGACAGCGCTGATGCAGGCCGGTGGGTTGCAGATCCATGATGCGCTGCGTGCCGGTGGTCGCCAGTCCGCCGGCTTGTTCGACGATGAAGCTCATCGGGTTGGCTTCATACATCAGGCGCAGCTTGCCTTCCTGATTCTTCGAGCGAATCTTCCGGTCAATCGGATAGAGGAATACGCCGCCCCGGCACAACACCCGATGCACGTCGGCAATCATCGCGCCGGCCCAGCGCATGTTGAAATCCTTGCGGCGCGGGCCTTCCTTGCCGGCCAGACATTCGTCGATGTAGCGGCGCACCGGCGCATCCCAGAAGCGCATGTAAGAAGCGTTGACGGAGAACTCCTGAGTGTCTTCAGGAATTTGCATGTCGGGGTGGGTCAGGATGTACTCGCCGATGCGCTGGTCCAGGGTGAAGCCGTTGACCCCATGGCCGGTGGTCAGCACCATCATCGACGACGGCCCGTACAGGGCATAGCCGGCGCAGACTTGCTGGGTGCCCGGTTGCAGGAAATCGTCTTCGGTCGGTTCGCCGGCGGCGCCTTCGGGGCGGCGCAGGATCGAGAAGATCGTGCCCACCGCGCCGTTGACATCGGTGTTGGAAGAGCCGTCGAGCGGATCAAACACCAGCAAATACTTGCCGCGTGGATACTGGGGCGGCAGGTGGTAGACATCGTTCATTTCTTCCGAGGCCAGCGCCGCGACGTGTCCCGCCCATTCGTTGCGCTTGATGAACAGGTTGTTAGAAATGACGTCGAGCTTTTTCTGGGTCTCGCCCTGGATGTTTTCCGTGTCGGCGGTGCCCAACACCCCGACCAGGCTGCCGTAGCGGACCGCGCTGGAAATCGCCTTGCACGCGATCACGATGTCATTGACCAAAGCGGTGAAGTCACCGGAAACACCTTTAATGCGGCGTTGTTCTGCAATAATAAATTCAGTAATCGTAGTACCGATAGGCATAGTGGTTATCCCTGAAGTTGTGCAAAACCATTCTGGCGCAGCGGCGTCACATCATTTAGCAGACCGCGCCGTTGAATTATATCTGTTTGGCGTAGGGGTTTCAGGGTTTTCCAGGCGGGGGCGCAGAGCATTTCTATCGATGTTGCGGCGCAACATTTTTCGTGTTATAAGCTGAAAAAGTCCAATATTTCATTGGCTAAAAGTCCAAGGAGCGCATCATGAACAATCACCTGGCGTCGGTTGAAGCGCCGTTTGCGGCGCTGGTCGAGCCGCTGATTCAGGCCCATCAGTTCTGGCTCGCGCAGTGGGAAAAGGGTGTGGCGCTGGGGATGAACAGCCTCAAAGCCTATGTTGATTTGGGCGCGGCGCAAGTGACGGTCGCCTTGAAAGTCCGTGATTCCTATAGCCTGCACGAATTTGCCGACAGTCAGTTCGCCGTGCTGAGTTTTGTCGGGCATCGCCTGGTTGAAGACATCCGGGCGCTCGGCGAGTGGGAAATCGACGGTTGCCAGCAAGCCCAGGGATTGTTGCAGCGCCGCCTGTTGCGTTGCGTGTTCAACGATTAGCCGCTGACGCGACGACCAGTTTGTGCAGAAAACCGCTACACAGCGGTTTTTTGTTTCATTAATGATGCATTCTGCTTAAATTAATCGGCAAATTGTGCAGATCCTGCTAAATTGACTTGATCTCTTCTGCAAGGAAGCGGATGCCGGATGAAAAATCAATTTCGGTGGCAGGTTTATGAAATGTTTGCGTAAGACGTTGATCTTTTTCGGGTTGATTCTGGTGTCCATCGTCGGACAAACCGATTATCTGACCGGAATGGCGGCGTTCGCCCGCGAGGATTATCAAATAGCCCTGCGCGAGTGGCGACCGCTGGCGGAGCAGGGCCAGGCGGAAGCGCAATTTAATGTAGGCGCGTTGTATGACCAGGGGCTGGGTGTCGAGCGGGACTACGCCCAGGCGGCGCTCTGGTATCAGCGGGCGGCGGCGCAAGGTTATGCCCAGGCGCAATACAATCTGGCGGTGCTGTACGCCAGCGGTTTGGGGGTTGCCCAAGACTATGCGCAGGCGGCGCTCTGGTATCGTCAGGCGGCGCTCCAGGGTTTGCAAGAAGCGCAATTTAATCTGGCGGTGCTGTATGAAAACGGCGTCGGGGTTGCCCGAAATGACGCCGAGGCGCTGGATTGGTACCGTCGGGCCGCAGAACAGGGTCACGCCGCCGCGCAGAATAATCTGGGCGTGCTGTATGCGAACGGACTGGGTGCGCCGCGTAATTTGCCCCTCGCCTATGCCTGGTACGAAGCGGCGGCGCGGCGCGGCAATGCCAAGGCCCGCGCCAACCGCGATCAACTGACCAGCCATTTGAACGCCGCGCAGTTGGCGGAAGCGCAACAGTTGGCGGAAGAATACGCCCGGCGCTATCGACCCGCCCCGCCCTGAACTATCCCAGCCATGCCAGAAAACCGAGCGGCGTGTGGGTCAGGGCGACGCTGACGATATAGCCAAAGGTTGCCAGCGCCGCGATCCAGGCGCTCGCCCGGATCGGTTTGGTCGCGCCGTAACGCAGCGCGATGCTGCCCAGGATGATGTAGACGATCAGCCCCAGCACCTTGGCGGTCAGCCAGCCGTGAACGAACGGATACTGGCGAAGGGTCAGCATCAAACCGATGGCGCTGCCCAGCAACACGGTGTCGATGCTATGCGGGATGATCCGCGCCCAACGCCGCTGCAACCATGGCGAATCAACCAACATGGCGATTCCGCGCAGCGTGAACAGGGTGAAGCTGAGAACGACCGTGGTCAGGTGCAAATGTTTCAGCGCGAGGTACACAGTTTCGATTCCTGGCGGTTGAGGAGGGAGTGGGCTATACAGAGAACAGCCCTTCTCTGCGGATTTTAACGAGGTGTCCTATGCCCATGCATGTTTGTAACGGCGCAACCTTGAAATGCATGTTCGCGGTGCCGCCGGGAATCAGCACGTTGATCGTGCTGCCGCAAAACCAGGTGATGACCAGCAGTCAGCCGGCGGCGAATATCATGGATCATAAACCCATGGTCAACATCCCGCCGTTTGGCATGTGCATGTCGCCGACCAACCCGGCGTTTGTCTCGGCGACGGCGGCGGCGATGGGTACGCCAACGCCGGTGCCTTGCACCCCAGCTACTCCGGCGCCGTGGATGCCCGGCTCGCCGACGGTATTGGTCAGCAATATGCCGGCGTTGAACAATACCTCGGTGCTGGCTTGTGCGCTCGGCGCTCCGGGCTGTATCACCATCCTCGTGCCCGGCCAGTTCACCGAGCAGATTCCCTAAACGCCTTGACGCGCCGGGTGGGCAGAGCCGTCCATGGATCGTCCGGCCACGGATGCTTTGGGTAACGGCCCTTCAATTCCTTCTTCACTTCCGCATAGGTGCGCTGCCAAAACCCGCGCAAATCCTGGGTGACCTGAATCGGCCGTTGCGCCGGCGAGAGCAGATGCAAGGTCACGGCAATCCGTCCCCCGGCGATGCGCGGCGTATCCGCCCAGCCGAATAATTCTTGCAGCTTGACCGCCAGAGTCGGTGCTTCGCCCGGCGGATAATGCAGGCGAATCCGCGAGCCGCTGGGCACGGTCAGGTGGGTTGGCGCGAGTTCCAGCAAACGCTGGCGCTGGCGGGGGTCGAGCTGATTGTGTAGCGCCGCCGCCAGATCGAGGCGGGCTAAATGTTCGCGGCGGGTGATGCCGTCCAGCCACGGTTCCAGCCATTCCGCCAGATGTTCGGTCAACCCGGCGTCAGAAACATCCGGCCAGTCCTGATCCGGGAACCAGCCGCGCAGCGCCAACACCCGCGCCCGCCAGTCCTGTAGCTCCGGCGTCCATGGCAAGCAGCTCAATCCCATTTGCGCCACGCCGGTGCGCATGGCTTGACGCCAGGCTTGCGGTTCAACATCGGTCAGCGGGGCGCTGCGCAGCGCCAACGCGCCCAAACGCTGTTCGCGCCGGGCGATCACTGCGCTTTGCCGCTCATCCCAGAAGATTTCCGCCACAGTGCGCACCCGGCTGGCCAGATGGATCGTCACATCGGCTGGATCGAGCGGGGCGGCCAGCCAGATGCGCCCTTCGCTGACTCCGGCGTCCAACTGCGCAACCGCCAGCCAGTCGCTGTTCATCAGCGGATCGCCAGTGGCGAGTCGCGCCCCGCGTCCGTTGGCCAGTTGATAACGATCCGCGCTGTTGGCGCGGCGGCGGGCCACCCGATCCGGGTAGGCCAGCGCCAACAGCAGACCGACCCGGTTTGGCTCTGGCGCGACTTGCGCACTCGCTGCAACTTTAAGGATTTGCCGCCAGCGCCGCGCCGCCTGTTCAACGCGAGCGCAGGCGACCGGATCGGCAGACTCGCGTTGTGCGCCATGACGGCCATCGCGGCGGAAGGCGCACAGGGCTTGCAGCCGGGCGGTGAGATCGCTGCCGCAGGCGGGTTCGCCGCGCAGCAGGTCGCGTTCTTCCAGCAGGGCGGCCAGATCGGCGGCCAGCGTGCAGTGACCCAGCGCCGCGCCACAGCGCAGCAGATGAGCCAATCGGGGGTGGGTGGGCAGTTCCGCCAGCGTCTGTCCGGTGGGGGTGATGCGGCTCTGATCGTCGAGCGCTTCCAGATCAGTCAGCAAAGTCCGCGCCTGAGCCAGCGCCCCGGCTGGCGGCGCATCCAGCCAGCTCAAGCGGGTCGGATCAGCGATGCCCCATTGCGCCAGCTCCAGCGCCAGTGGAGCCAGATCGGCTTCGAGGATTTCCGGGATGCGTTGAGGCCGCAGCCGGCCTTGCGTCGCCTCGCTCCACAGTCGATAACAAACGCCCGGCCCCAGCCGTCCGGCGCGACCGGCGCGTTGTTCCGCCGCATCGGCGGAAATGCGCACTGTTTCCAGCCGGGTCAGACCGCTGCGCGGATCGAAGCGCGGAACCCGGCTCCAGCCGGCGTCTACTACGATACTGACCCCTTCAATGGTCAGGCTGGTTTCGGCAATCGGCGTGGCCAGGACGATTTTGCGCCGTCCCTCGGCGTCCGGCTGAAGGGCGCGTTGCTGCGCTTCGCTGGGCAGATCGCCATACAGCGGAGTCAGGACCAGGCCGGCGCACAGCGGTTCGCTTTCCAGCCGGCGCTGAACCTGGCGGATTTCGCCGCCGCCGGGCAGGAAGACCAACAGATCGCCGCGCTGTTCGGTCAGCGCCTGCAATACGCTGCGCGTGACCCGGTTCAGATCGAGACCTTCCGGGTCGTGCGCCAGGTAATGTCGGGTCACTGGATAAGCGCGACTGTCACAGCTCACAATCGGCGCATCGCCAAGCAAGCGGGCGACTGCTGCGCCGTCCAGGGTCGCCGACATGACCAGCAGACGAAGCTCTTCACGCAGTTCGCGCTGGCTGTCCAAACACAGCGCCAAAGCCAGATCGGCGTGCAGGCTGCGCTCGTGAAATTCGTCGAAAATCACCAGCCCTACCCCGTCCAAACTTGGATCGCCCTGCAAGCGCCGGGTGAGCAGGCCCTCGGTCAGCACTTCAATCCGGGTCTGGCGGGAAACGCGCTGCTCAAAGCGGATGCGATAGCCCACCGTCGCGCCGACCGGCTCGCCTAACTGCTCGGCCATACGCGCCGCCGCCGCCCGCGCCGCCAAGCGCCTTGGCTCCAGCAGCAGGATGGATTGACCGGCCAGCCACGGCTCATCCAACAGCGCCAGCGGCGTTTGGGTGGTTTTACCCGCGCCGGGCGGAGCGTGCACAACCAGCGCGGTTGACCGGCGCAACGCCGCCCGCACCTCAGGCAGCGCCGCCATAATCGGCAGTGGGCAATGGGAAAATTCAGGTTGCAGCGCCGCGTGCATTGGTGAACTGTTTTCGCTATGGTTGAGTCCATTTTGCAATGCGCATCATAAACCAGGCCCCCCAAGAGGATCACTGAAGATGAGCGTCGTTACCGAACTGCTGGCCCAGCCGGGCGTGGTCGCTGCCGGCGAATATGCTTATCGGGGAGATCGGTTTTCTTACCGGGGCGCTTTGAGCGAGGAACACGCCCGCATGGCTTCGATCATGTGCCGGGCGACCACCATGGGCGCAAACATGGAAGGCGCAATGCTCAATTCCCTGCATCCCGGCCATGGCCTGCACCCGCCGCGCGGCTGGCTGGTGCGCGGCCCGCTGCACACCATCTGCGTGATGGCCAACGTTTTTTGTCTGCTCGACC
>JBDHRB010000058.1:0-9394 GCA_039807355.1 Candidatus Competibacteraceae bacterium | reverse complement strand
CGAGGGTGGCGATCAGCCTGCACGCAACGCCTGCTGAAGTGGAGGATTGCCGCCGGCGCATTGAGGGGTTGAACACAGAACTGGAAATCATCGCCCGCGAAACCGCAGTTGGCCTGGACACGGCGCAGCGTCAGGCCGAGGCCACGGCGAAATTGCAGGCGGAACAGGCGCGATTAACCGAACTGGACGCCCGCTGGCAGGAAGAAAAGGGTCTGGTCGATCAGATTCTCCAACTGCGCGCCAAACTGCGCAGCGGCAGCGGCGCCGTGGAAAGCGCCGTAGCGGACCAGGCCGCCGACGCCGAACGCCAGACCCGGTTGATGGAATTGCAAGACCTGCAAGCCCGGTTGCACGCATTGCAGGGCGAGAAGCCATTGATTCTGCCCAGTGTCGACGCCCAAGCGGTGGCCTCGGTGGTGGCGGACTGGACCGGCATCCCGGTCGGGCGCATGGTCAAGAACGAAATTGAAACGGTGCTGAAGCTCGCCGATCTGCTCAACCGCCGGATCATCGGTCAGCGCCACGCTTTGGAGATGATCGCCCGACGGATTCAAACCTCCCGCGCCGCGCTGGACAATCCCAATAAACCGATTGGCGTGTTCATGCTGGCCGGCCCGTCCGGGGTGGGCAAGACCGAGACTGCTCTGGCCTTGGCTGAATCGTTGTATGGCGGCGAGCAGAACGTCATCACCATCAATATGAGCGAGTTTCAGGAAGCGCATACGGTTTCCACGCTCAAGGGTGCGCCGCCCGGTTACGTCGGTTATGGCGAGGGCGGGGTGTTGACTGAAGCGGTGCGCCGCCGCCCCTACAGCGTGGTATTGCTCGACGAGGTGGAAAAAGCCCATCACGACGTGCATGAGATTTTCTTCCAGGTGTTCGACAAAGGCTGGATGGAAGATGGAGAAGGGCGGTTCATCGACTTCAAGAACACCCTGATTCTGCTCACCACCAATGTCGGCACCGATCTGATCGCCAGCATGTGCAAGGACCCGGAGCTAATGCCCGATCCGGAAGGGTTGGGCAAGGCGCTGCGCGAGCCGCTGCTCAAAGTCTTTCCGCCAGCGCTGCTGGGCCGGTTAGTGACCATTCCTTACTATCCGCTCAGTGACGACATGATTGGCAATATCGTGCGCCTGCAACTGGGGCGCATCGAAAAACGGATTCTGGAAAATCACAAGGTTCCGTTCCGTTACGATGATGAAGTGGTCAAGCTGATCGTCAGCCGTTGCACCGAACTGGAAAGCGGCGGACGCATGGTCGATGCGATTCTGACCAATACCGTATTGCCGGCGATCAGCGCGGAATTCCTCAAGCGCATCATGGCCGGCCATTCGGTGACGCAGGTGCAGGTGCAGGTGCGCGACAGCGATTTCGCCTATCAATTCGATTGAATGGATGCAGTGCGCTTTCGGGATGTATGATTTCCCTTTCCACTCCACAAAGAGAGAGTCTCGATGGTCGAGTTCGATGAGGTGCGGCAGTTGATTGGTGAGATCCTGCAGCTGGGCGACCGGGCGCAAACGTTCGGCCCGGATACGCCGTTGCTGGGCAGCATCCCGGAATTCGACTCGATGGCGGTAGTGACGCTAATCAACGCGCTGGAGGAACGGTTCGACATTCAGATTGCCGATGACGAAATCAGCGCGGAAACCTTCGAGACGGTCGGTAAGGTTCATGCGTTGGTCCGCGACAAGATGCAGGCCGGAAGCTGATCGGAAGTGATGGAGCCGTTTTTTCTGGCCGGCGACGCAGGCGCGTTGTTCGCGGTTTACCATCCGCCAGCGCCAGGGATGGCAAGTCGGGGCGGGGTGTTATGTGTGCCGCCGTTCGCCGAGGAATTAAACAAATCCCGACGGATGTTTGCCCTGCAAGCGCGTCGGCTGGCCGCCGCCGGTTTTGCCGTGCTGATTCCTGACCTGTACGGAACCGGCGACAGCGCCGGCGATTTCGGCGAGGCCCGCTGGACAATCTGGCGGAACGATGTCATGCGTTGCGCAGCCTGGTTGCGCCAGCGCGGTCATGAATCGCTGATGCTGTGGGGGGTGCGGCTGGGCGCGTTGCTGGCGGCGGAACTGGCCGCTGAAACCGCAGCGACCCGGCTGTTGTTCTGGCAGCCGGTGACCTCTGGGCCGCGCTTTTTGCAGCAGTTTTTGCGCCTGCGCCTGACCGCAGATCGCCTGAAAGGCGGCAATGAAACCCTGGGTCAGTTGCAGGCGGCGCTGGCAGCGGGACACTCCCTGGAAATCGCCGGTTATGAACTGCATCCGCAACTGGCCGCTGCGCTAGAGCGGGTTGAATTGACGCCGCCGCTGCCCGGCGTTTCAGTCGATTGGTTGGAACTGACCCGCGCTGCTCATGGTTCCTTGGCTCCGCCCAGTCAGCGAATCGTTGATGCGTGGCGTGAAGCCGGCGTCGCCGTTCATGCCCGGAGCGTGGCAGGAGAGTCTTTCTGGGCTACGCAGGAAATCGCTGAAGCGCCAGCCCTGCTCGATGCGACGCTGGCCGCTTTGCAGGACACACCGCCTGATGAGCGCCATGCCTCACGCTGAAACCGCGCTGACGTTTACCTGCGAAGGCGCAGAGTTGCTAGGCGTTTTCCATCCGGGTGCGCCGGGGGCGAGCCGAGGCGTGTTGGTGGTGGTCGGCGGGCCGCAATATCGGGTCGGCAGTCATCGTCAGTTTGTCTTGCTGGCCCGCGATTTGGCCGCTGCTGGCGTTCCGGTATTGCGTTTTGATTATCGCGGCATGGGCGATGCGGGCGGTGAGTTTGCTGGCTTTGAGCAGATCGACGCGGACATTGCGGCTGCGATTGACGCTTTTTGCACGCGGCTTCCAACATTGCGGGAAATCGTGATTTGGGGATTGTGCGACGCCGCTTCCGCCGCGCTGTTCTACGCCTGGCGCGATCCGCGCATCGCGGGATTGGTGCTGCTCAATCCATGGTTGCGGACGGAAGCCGGTCAGGCCCGCGCTTATCTGCGCCATTACTATCTAGCGCGACTGGCGAACCCGGAATTATGGCGCAAGATCAGACGCGGCGAATTTCAGTTCAGCGCCGCGCTGCGTTCGCTGCTGGCCTTGTTCAAACAGGTGCGGCGCGGTCCGGCGGATCAGTCGGCGGTTTCACAAGCGGCGTCGGCGTCCGAAGCCGTGCCATTGCCGGAACGCATGGCGGAAAGCTGGCGACGCTTTGCCGGGCCAGTGCTGCTGATCCTCAGCGGCGATGATTTGACCGCCGCCGAATTCCGCGATGTAACGAAAAACTCGCGGCATTGGCGGCGGTTGCTGGCGCGGCCCCAGGTCACGCTTCGGGAATTGCCAGAGGCGAACCACACGTTTTCCCGCCGGGAGTGGCGCGATCAGGTTGCGGCATGGACGCGGGAGTGGTTGACGCGCTTGGCAACGGCTCCATCAGGGCGATGAACAGCAGCAGATAGTAGAGCAGCGCCAGCCGTGGAACATCGAGCAGGCTGTCGAATAATCCCACCGTCAGAAAGCTGGCCAGCGCCGCCAGCAAAGCCAGCGCCAGAGACTGTCCACGCCAGGCGCGTCTTCCGGTTCGATACAATCCCAATAAGGTCAATGCGCTAAACAGCGTCAATCCGATCCAGCCCTGATCGAACAGCAGGTTCAATCCCAGATTTTTCATATGCCAGGGCAAATGGTGACGGTCGCTGCTGAAGAACCAAAAGTCATTGCCCCGGCTGAAATCGCCATTGACCAGCAGATTTTCCCCGGTCGCCGCATCCTGTAGTTGCAAATGGTCGATGTCGATAGCGGCGTTGCCGGTGGCGTTGCTTAGAATCAGTTGGGTGATGCGCCGACTTCCCCAGAAATCATTGGCGAATTTCAGGGTGTTCAAAGGAACTTCCAGGCGCTGCCAGTCAGCGCCGGTGACTTTGACGGCGCGTCCACTGCAATTAAACGGGTAAAGCAGCCATTTCTGGCACAGCCCAATCTCCAGCGTGGCCGGGCCGGCCAGACTGCGCGCCTGCATAGACAGGGTATAAAAAGCGTAGGGTTGCGGGCGGACCACTTGACTGATGCGCAGCGGCTCGCCATAGCCGCGAGGATGTCGCGGCCCGCCCAGGCGCAGAAAAATATTTTTTCCCTCGTTCAGGTATTGAAAATTGCCGGGAAATTCCCCGATGGGATTGCGCCAGAAATAAAGCGCCGGGAAGCGGCCAATACCCATGCCCCACAGGCTGGCGTTCCAGCCAGGGTCCATCATCGCCAGACTGGTCTGCCAATGGCGCAGTCGGCCTTGCCAGTCTTGCCCGGCCTGAGCGAAGCGTTCGCTCATGTAATAATTGCCGATAATCGGCAGGCTGACGCCCAGGGTGATGGCCAATACCGCGATGCCCAGCCCGGTGGAGCGTTCCCAGCGCCACAGCGCAAGACGCCGATTGAGCAGCACCAGACCGGCGGCCAGGAGCAGGAGCGGCATTGCCTGAAGCAGCGCCGCCTGACTACCCCAATGCCAGGCGATCAGGCCGACGCCGGTTGCCATGCCGACAAAGCCGACCCCGCCGAGCGTCAGGCTCAGTGAATGGCGACCGCCGCCGAGCGCCAGCGCCAGACCAATCCCGAATGCGCCCGCCGCCGCCGTGAACGCCAGATAAGCGCCTTTTGCAAATCCGTGCCATAGCAACCCCTGACTGCTCAGGCAGATGAGAACGCCTAACGCCAGATGCAACCGCTTCGGCCAGGGACGCGGCCAAGCGCCCAGGGCGATAGCGGCGATCAGCAGGCCGAGCGCGGCGGCCAGCGTGCGGTAGCCGCCGGTAGCGAAGATTCGCGCTAACAGATAGCTGGTTAGGGCGATCAGCGCCAAAATCAGTAGCGATTGCCAGAGGGGACGCCGGGTTGCGGGCGGGCCGCCTAACCACAGATGAGCGCCAAGGATGGCCAGAGTCAGACCAAAGTCGAGATACAGCCCCCGGGAAAAAGTCGCCATTACCGCGTAAACGCTCAGGAGTAACAGCAAAAGGGCGGCGATCATGCGCATCGGCTGCTGGGAGCGCAACAAGGCAACCATGGCGAAGGGCAGCAACAACCCCAAAGCTCCGTCCAGAGCGGCCCCGCCGGTGTGCATGGCGGAGAACGGGCCGGTGACGCGGTAGTCGCTGGCGAAATCCAGCAGTCCAGTGAAGGTCAGGCGCTCCCAGAACACCACACTGGCGATAATCGCCAGTGCGGCCAGCAGGCCCGGCCATAAATAGCGCCGGATGTTTTCTTCGGTCAGGGTCCGGCGGAGCAGCGGGAGCAACAGCAGCGCCCAGAGTAGACTCTTGGCGACGCGCAGGCCATTCCAGGGGCTGGTGTAGTCGGTGAGCGCGTTGAAATCCAGGACAGGCCACGGGCCGCCCCGAAGCAGACTGACCAGAAAAGCGCCGCTGAACAGGCTAAGGAGTCCAGTCGCCAGCGGAGTGAGTCGGCAGACCGGGGGAGCGTGCATCAGACGCGGATAGCTCACCGCCAGGGTGAGCGCCAGCGCCAGATCGGCTTCGTCGCAGAAAATCCAGCCGCTCCACCGAGCCAGATCGCCGGCCAGGAGCAAGGTCGGTAGCGCCGCCAGCCAGCACCCGGACCAGCGCCATAAACATAGGGTGTAGCCGGCGATGATCAGCCACAGCCCCGGCCCGCCCAGCGGGTAGCGCCAGGCCATCAATCCAGTCAGGAGCGCCATGCCCAATGTGATGAGCATGACGGTCAGACTGGCGGCGATCATGCGAACAAAGGGGAGATAAGGCAAAGCAGGGCGATTTTTCAGCCGGGGGATTTTTCGATCCCGGAGCAGAGAATTTCAAATGCGCATCGACAGCGACTGGAAAATATCCTCGCTCATATTCTGCAACATGCTCAGGGCGTCCCAGTCATCCCAGGATTCCTGAATGCGGCCCTGCTCGATGCGGTGAAAGCTCATGCCGGTGACCGACATGCGCTGACCGCTGGGCGCAATGCCCATGAATTCGCCCTGATGGGTGCCGTGGGCGATCCAGCGCGTGGCGACCTTGTCGCCCTCGGCCAGTTGATCCTGAATTTCAAAGCGGATGTCCGGGGCGGAGAGGTGATAAAGCATCACCAACTGCTTGAACGCCTCGACGCCGCGCACCGTATCCGGCAGGGCGGCAATATGTCCGACATAGTGCGGATCAATGATTTCATCCGCGACATCCAGATTGCATTGCGTCCAGATGACTTCAAAATTGCGCCGGACCAAGGATTTGTTGGCTTGCAGCGTGCTGTGGTCGGACATGGGGACTTCTCCGGAGACGGTGAAAATTGCGCAAGGAGGGCGCAGGGGATGAGTTAAGTGTAATGGGTTCCTGACGGGCCTGCCACGGGCCGGATCGGCAGTTCCTGCTATAATTTCTATTCCGTCGTGAGCAACCGGCCGGGAGAGATCGGATCATGCCGCAGCAAACCCCCGTTTATTTTCAGGATGTCGAAGGTTGTGTAGAGGAGATTATCGCCAGGGTCGGCCCGCAGATCGTACTCGGCATTCCGCTGGGCATCGGCAAACCCAACCCTTTGGTGAATGCGCTCTATCAGCGGGTTAAGGCCGATCCGCAACTGCGTCTGAAGATCATCACCGCCATCAGTGTGGAAGTTCCTAAAGGCTCCAGCGATCTGGAAAAACGCTTTCTGGGGCCGTTTGTCGAACGGGTGTTCGGCAATTACCCGGATCTGGAATACGCGGTCGATCTGCGCAGCGGACGCCTGCCGCCCAATGTGGAAATCGCCGAATTTTTCCTGAAGCCGGGCGGCTTTATGAACGTACCGATGCAGCAGCAGAACTATATCAGCGCCAACTACACCCACGCGGTGCGGGATTTGCTGGAAAACGGCGTCAATGTACTGGCCCAGCAGGTGGCCCAGCGCGAAATCGCCGGTGAGTCGCGCTTCAGCCTGGCCTGCAATGCCGATCTTACCGTCGATCTATTGCCGTTGATTGCCGAGGCGCGCCGCGAGGGCCGAGCGTTGATTGCGGTCGCCGAAGTCAACCGCGAAATGCCGTTCATGTACCACGACGCCATGGTGCGACCCAGCGATTTCGACCTGGTGCTCGATCATCCCCGCTACGATTTCCGGCTGTTCGGAGCGCCGAACATGCCGGTGGACGATACCGATTACCTGCTCGGTTTGCAGGCCAGCGCGCTGATTCGTGACGGCGGCACCTTGCAGATCGGCATTGGCTGTCTGGGCGACGCCATTGTGCATTTCTGCCGGATGCGTCATCAGCAAAACCTGCTTTACCGGGAACTGTTGTCGGAAACGCGGATTTTGGACCGCTACGCCGATCTGATCGGGCGCGTTGGCGGGGTGGAGCCGTTTGCCCAGGGGCTGTACGGCTCCAGCGAAATGTTCGTCAACGGCTTTCTGCACTTGTACCAGGACGGCATCCTCAAGCGGGCGGTCTATGACAGTGCGCCCTTACAACGCCTGCTGAATCAAGGCGCGATCAGCGAAAGCGTCGATGAACGCACCCTGCGGGTGTTGCTGGAGCGCGAAGTGATTCCAGCGCGTCTGAGCGCGGCAAACGTGGCGTTTCTGCGTCAGTTCGGCATTTTCAATGATCGGGTCGAATATGCGGACAGCGAACTGATTCTGAGTGGAAAGCGCCGGGTTGCAGCGAATCTGGAAGATCCAGAGAGTTGGGCGGCAATCGTTCAGGAGGCGCTCGGCGACCGGCTCAAGGGCGGAGTGGTGATGCACGGCGGGTTTTTCATGGGGCCGCAGAGTTTTTATCAGGCGCTGCGCGACCTGCCCGAAGCCGATAGCCTGCGCATCGGCATGACCAGCGTCAATCGGGTCAATCACCTGTTTGGCCCGCATCAGGAACTGTCTAGGCTGCAACGGCGCGACGCCCGCTTTATCAACACCACGATTATGGCGACCCTGCTCGGCGCTGCGGTCTCCGATGGTCTGGAAAACGGTCAGATGATCAGTGGGGTGGGCGGGCAATACAACTTTGTCGCCATGGCCCATGAGTTGCCGGACGCCCGCTCGATCTTGATGTTGCGCAGCACCCGGGAAAGCGGGGCCAATGTCAGCTCCAACATCCTGTGGAATTACGGGCACATCACCATTCCCCGCCATTTGCGCGACATCGTAATCACCGAGTACGGCATCGCCGATGTGCGCGGCCGTTCCGACCGCGAGGTGATTACCGCCATGCTCAACATTGCCGATTCGCGCTATCAGCCGGAATTGCTGGAGAAGGCCAAGCGCGCTGGCAAAATCCCCGCCGATTATCAAATTCCGCAACGCTATTGCCACAACACCCCCGGTAAAACTCAGGCGAGACTGGCTAAATATCGCAAGTTGGGCGTGTTGCCGGATTTCCCGCTGGGAAGCGATTTTACCGAAGAGGAAATTGTGCTGGGTCGGGTGCTCAAGGGACTGAAGGCGCGCCTGGCCACCAAGAGCGATTTGATGAAGACCATCGTGCGCGCTGTGACCGCCGGGCCTGCGCCGGAAGCCGCCCAGCGTTATCTGGCCCGTCTCAACCTCGATCAGCCGTCCGGGCAAAAAGAGCGGCTGATTCAGCGCCTGATTGTCGCCGAGTTGATCGCTGGCGGTTACGTTTAGCCGAGTGCAGCGGAGGTCCCTCTCCCTGAGCGGGAGAGGGGATGGGGAGGGATTATTCGGGTTGAGCGATTTCGCTGGGCGCTGCGGCGACAGCCGGTCGGCCAATCGCGGTCTTCAGCGGTGCGGCTGGTTCAGCGGCGGCTTGCTCGGTTTCCGCTTGGATGGCGGTGAGCGGTGCCGGGGCTGGTTCCAGCGGGCGCAGCACCAGTCCGCCCAGCGGCGGCACGGTGAGGCTGATCGAATACGGCCGATCCATCCAGGGACGTTCTTCGGCGATCAGGTCCACGCCGCCATTGCCCACGCCGCTGCCACCGTAGTAGTGCGAATCGGAATTGAAAATTTCCGTATAAGCGCCGGCGCGAGGCACGCCAATCCGGTAATCGTGGCGCGGCACCGGGGTGAAGTTGACCACCACCGCCACGAAGTCGTCATCCTTCTTGCGCAGGTAGCTGAGAATCGACTGCTCGGCGTCATGGCAGTCAATCCAGTCGAAGCCTTGCCATTCAAACTCGTAATGGTGCAGGGCTGGTTCGCTGTGATAGAGCCGATTCAGGTCCCTGACCAGCAATTGCATACCTTGGTGGAAACCGTATTGCAGCACATACCAGTCCAAGGTAGTGGCGCTGTTCCATTCGGTGCCCTGACCGAATTCGGTGCCCATGAACAGCAGTTTCTTACCGGGATGGGTGAACATGTACAGGTAGAGCAGGCGCAGGTTGGCGAAGCGCTGCCACTCGTCGCCCGGCATCTTGTTCAGCATCGAGCCTTTGCCGTGCACCACTTCGTCATGCGAAAA
>JBDHRB010000057.1:0-9401 GCA_039807355.1 Candidatus Competibacteraceae bacterium | reverse complement strand
TCCACCAGCAACTCAGTTTCCGGGCGGGGAATCAGCGTATCCGGGGTCACGTCCAGTTCCAGCGACCAGAATTCCCGCCGACCGAGCAGATACGCGACCGGCTCGCCAGCCCGACGACGCTCCAGCCAGGCGGCAAACCGGGCGGCGGGTTGCGCGTCGAGAATGCGCTCCGGCCAAGCGTGCAGATAACTGCGCGGACGCTCCAGCGCCGCCGCCAACAATAATTCAGCATCCAGACGCGGCGAGGCGCTGAGGGCGGCCAGTTGCCGGGCTGCGTCGGTCAGGGATTCGCGGAGGGTGTTCAATTGAGAAAACGATTATTCCGCCAGCGCCGCCAGTTGATCGGCCTGATATTCCTGAATCAGCGGCTCAATCACCGGGTCGAGACTGCCGGCCAGCACGTCGTCGAGCTTGTAGAGGGTCAAATTGATGCGATGGTCAGTCACCCGGCCCTGCGGGAAGTTATAGGTGCGGATGCGCTCGGAACGGTCGCCGCTGCCGACCAGTAGTTTCCGGGTCTGAGCCTGGGCGCTGGTCTGCTTGTCCCGCTCCGCGGTCAGCAATTTGGCCTGCAACAGCGCCATAGCCCGCGAGCGGTTCTTGTGCTGAGAGCGTTCATCCTGACATTCCACGACAATGCCGCTGGGCAGGTGGGTAATGCGGATCGCCGAATCGGTTTTGTTGACATGCTGGCCGCCAGCCCCGGAAGCGCGGTAGGTATCAATGCGCAGATCATTGGGATTGATCTCCACCTGTTCGACTTCGGCCAGTTCCGGCATGACCGCTACGGTCGCCGCCGAAGTGTGAATCCGGCCCTGTGCTTCAGTGACCGGCACGCGCTGCACGCGGTGCGCCCCCGACTCGAATTTCAGCCGCGAATAAGCGCCCTGGCCGATGATCCGGCCAATCACTTCCTTGTAGCCGCCGTGTTCGCCGAGGCTTTCGCTGAGGATTTCCAGCCGCCAGCCGCGTAATTCTGCATAACGGCCATACATGCGCCATAAATCCCCGGCGAACAGCGCCGCTTCATCGCCGCCGGTTCCGGCGCGGATTTCCAGAAAGACGTTGCCGGCATCATGCGGATCGCTGGGCAGCAACAGCAGTTGCAGAGCCTGTTCCTGGGCGCTGCGCCGCTCTTCGACCGCCAGCAGTTCATCCTGGGCCAAGGCGCGTAACTCCGGGTCACTGTCGCGGGTCATATCGCGGGCGCTGTCCAGATCGTCCAGCACCTGGCGGTAGGCGCGAAAGCCGCTGGCCACCGGCTCCAGTTGTGCGTATTCCACCGACAGGGCGCGGAAGCGGTCGTTGTCGTTGATGATCTGGGGTTCAGCCAGCAGGGCGCTCACTTCTTCGTGACGCGCCGCCAGTTGTTCCAGCTTGGCGAGCATGGATGGATTCATAGACCGGGCTTTCCGTCGCGCAGACGGTATAAATTCTGAATCAGCGTCAAGGTTTCGACATCGCCCTGGGCGGCGGCTTCGCGCAGACCGGCGCAGGGCGGATGCATCAGCTTGTTGGTCAGGGCGTGGGCCAGCAAATTCAGCACCTCCGCCGGGTCTTTGCCATGCGCCAGTTGTCGGTGAGCGCGGGCCAGCGCCTCATCGCGCAGCGCCTCGGCGCGTTGGCGCAGCGCCCGAATACTCGTGGCGCTGTCCTGGGTGCGCAGCCAGGCCATGAAATGCTCCACCTGGCTGTCGATGATTTCTTCGGCCTGTTCCGCCGCCGCCTGCCGCGAGCGCAGGTTGTCCTGGATCAGGTCTTTGAGATCATCGACCGTATACAGATACACATCGTCGAGATCGGCGGCGGCGGGATCAATATCGCGCGGCACCGCCAGATCGACCATCAAGATCGGTTGACGGCGGCGCTGTTTCAGACAACGGCGGATCAGCGGCGCATCGAGCATCAGCCCCGGATTAGCCGTGGCGCAGATCACCATATCCGCTTCGCTGAGATGGGCGGGAATTTCCTCTAAGGCAATCGCATAACCGGCCAGGGAAGCGGCCAGCGCGTGCGCCCGTTCCAGCGTCCGATTGGCCACCACCAGGCGGCGCACCCCGTTTTCATGCAGGTGGCGAGCGACCAGTTCCATGGTGTCGCCAGCGCCGATCAGCAACGCAGCGCGCTGTGGCAGATCGGCAAAAATCTGTTTGGCCAGACTGACCGCAGCGAAGGCCACCGACACCGGGCTGGCCCCAATCCGGGTATCGGTGCGCACCTGCTTGGCGACGGCGAAGGTGTGTTGAAACAGTCGTTCCAGCCGGGCGCCCAGCGCGCCGGCGCTGTTGGCGGCCTGATAGGCGGCCTTGACCTGACCGAGAATCTGCGGTTCACCCAGCACCAGCGAATCCAGCCCGGAGGCTACCCGCAGGATATGCCGCACCGCCCGTCCCTCAGCGTGCTGATAGAGATAAGGCCACAAATCGACGCTGCTTAGCCTATGATAGTCGCCCAGCCATTCCACGACCGGTTGACTGTCGCCGTCGCGCAGGCCGCAATACAGCTCGGTGCGATTGCAGGTGGAAAGAATCGCCGCTTCGTGAACGCCGCCGCGCTCCAGCAGGTCGTGCAGTGCGGGATGCAGCCGATCCGGCGCAAACGCTACGCGCTCGCGGACGCTGACCGGCGCGGTTTGATGATTGAGGCCAAGAGCCAGCAAAGGCATAAGCATGCAGTTAAAACAGTGGAGGTTTTCTCCGGCCTGAGCGCTGGAGAAGGTGACGGCGCTCAACCCGGCGTCGAGGCGCTGCGGTGGGTTCCGATTTCATCAGTCAAAAGCGCCGGGATTGTGCGGGATAAAACCGGCGCATGGCAAGGTCATATCCCTGTTGGATTATTATTGTACGGCGATCCTGCGCCATCTGCATTCGCTCCTCGCTCTTGCGCGGGACGGGCGGGTGATGGGTCTGAACGGTAGTTCCTGCGCCTACTCCCTCTAGACATTTTCGACGCTGGTCATGAACAAACTTTTAAAAGCTTTGGGTTTTAGTGCGCTGCTCCTGCTGTCGGGCGGCTGCGCCACCGTGGTGGACGCGCAAGCGCCGACAGAGCCGGAATTCACGATTCGCTCCACTCTGAAACCCAGCCCGCGTGCGGACCAGATGTATCAACTGTTGGCGGCGGAGCTGGCCGGCAAGCGGAATCAACTGGATATTGCGCTGAATCACTATCGGCTGGTGGCGAAAAGCAGTGATGATCCCCGGATCGCCGAACGCGCTGCGGTATTGGCGCTGCTGATGAAGGACAACGCGACGGCCCTGGATATGGCGCAGCGCTGGCGGACGCTGGACCCGAAAAATCCTCAGGCGGAACAGACGCTGGCCTTGGCCTTGCTGCGCAATGGTCGATTGGAAGAGGCAGCCGGTTATCTGGAAACGGTGCGCCGCGCCGCCAGCAAGAAGGATCAGCAACAGGGTTACGCGACCTTGGCCTCGTTGCTTGGACAGGCGGACGACAAGGCTCTGGCGCTGCGGGTGATGGGCCAATTCCGTGACCGCAATCCGCGCTCGGCGTTCGCCCAGTATTATTACGCCCTGCTGGCCGCTGCCGCCGACAGCGCCGAGCAGGCTTTGTCCAGTCTCGATCTGGCGCTGGCCCTGAATCCGAAACTGGCTCCGGCGCATCTGTTGCGCACCCGCCTGTTACTGGAAGGCGGCAATCAAGCGGAAGCGCTGGCCGGATTGACCCGGGCGGTCGCCGCGTTACCCCGCGACCGCAATTTGCGGATGAGCTATGCCCGGCTGTTGGTCGATGCCGGGCAACTGGAACAGGCTCGCCGCGAATTTGCCACCCTGCTCAACCAGAATCCCAAGGATACCGATTCGCTCTATGCGCTCGGTCTGCTGGCCGCAGAAACCCGGCAATTTGATCTGGCCGAAACCTATTTCCTGGATTTGATCAAGCGCAAAACCCGCCTGACCGACGCCTATTTTGAATTGGGCCGGGTTGAGGAACAGCGCGGCGATTATGCGAAAGCCCGCGACTGGTATGAGCGGATCAAAGACAAGGATGAGGAACGCTATCTGACCGCGCAGATGCGTCGGGGCGCGGTTTTGGCCAAAGCCGGCGATCTGGCCGCGGCCAGCCAGCATTTTGACGCCCTGCGCCGCGATCATCCGCAAAACGCGCTGGCCCTGTATCTGGCGGAAGCCGAGGCGCTGCGCGAGGCAGAGCGTTATCAGGAAGCGTTTGACAGTTTGCAACGGGCGCTGGCGGCGCATCCAGACGATAAGGATTTGCGTTACGCCCGCGCCCTGGCCGCAGAGAAAATCAACCGGCTGGACATTCTGGAACAGGATTTGCGCGCCATTTTGGCGATTGATCCGAAGAATGGCCAGGTGTTGAACGCGCTCGGCTACACGTTGGCGGACCGCACCGACCGCTATCAGGAGGCGCTGGGCTATATCGAACAGGCGCTGGCGCAAATGCCCGATGATGCGGCGGTGCTGGACAGCATGGGCTGGGTGCAATACCGGCTGGGCAACCGAGATCAAGCGGCTGATTATCTGCGCCGCGCCTATCGAATCAATCCCGATGCGGAAATCGCCGCGCATTTAAGCGAAGTCCTCTGGGTCAGCGGCCAGCGTGAAGAAGCCAAGAAAATCTGGAAGGAGGCGCTGGCCCGCGAGCCGAACAGCGTCTATTTACGCAAACTGCGCGAACGA
This sequence comes from Candidatus Competibacteraceae bacterium, assembly GCA_039807355.1. Classification (GTDB taxonomy): domain Bacteria; phylum Pseudomonadota; class Gammaproteobacteria; order Competibacterales; family Competibacteraceae; genus UBA2383. The sequence goes on along the minus strand of JBDHRB010000057.1, from coordinate 4,737 downwards.
CTGGGTTGGTGAATCATGCGGCAAACCCGGTTAGGATCGAGCGCCGTCCTCCTCAGCGTGCTGTTGTACGGTTGTGCTGCGCCGCCGAGTTTTTCCCCGGAAGCCGCCAGCGCCTGGTCCGCCCGGCAAGTCGCCCTGCAACAGTTGACCGCCTGGCGGGCGGATGGGCGGATCGGCGTGGTTAATGGCCAGGACGGCTGGCACGCCAGTTTTCAGTGGGCGCAACAGGAATCCGCCTATCGGATTGATCTGATCGGCCCGCTGGGTCAAGGCCGGGTCATCGTCGAGAACGATGGACAGGAAACCCGGGTGCAGACCCAGGACGGCCAAAGTTGGACCGCTGCGGACGCCGACGACCTGCTGGAACAGACTCTGGGCGTGCGCCTGCCGGTCAACGGGTTGCGCTACTGGGCGCGGGGTTTGCCAGCGCCGGATTCAACCCCGCTGCTGCAAACCGACGCCAGCGGGCGTTTGACCCGTCTGGAGCAGAACGGCTGGATCATCGAATACCCGGCCTACGCGCCAACCTCCCGGCTCAACCTCGATCTGCCGGAGCGCATCATCGCCCGGCGCGCCGATCTCAGCGTCAAACTGGTGATTGAACAATGGACGCTGTAGCGGTTGATCCATCCGCCTGGCCGGCCCCAGCCAAACTGAATCTAATGTTGCGCATCGTCGGACGCCGGGCGGACGGCTACCACCTGTTGCAAACGGTGTTTCAATTCCTCGATTACGGCGACTGGCTGTGGTTTACCCCGCGCCCGGATCAGGTCATCGAGCGCGTCGGCGAAGTTCCCGGCGTATCCCCGGAAGCGGATTTGGCGGTGCGCGCCGCTCGCCTGTTGCAGCAAACTAGCGGAACCGCTCAGGGCGTCACCATCCGCATCGTGAAAAATCTGCCGATGGGCGGCGGGCTGGGCGGCGGCAGCTCCGACGCGGCAACCGCGTTAGTGGCGCTCAATCACTACTGGCGCACCGGGCTGAATTTGGCGGAACTGGCGGCGCTGGGCGTGCAACTCGGCGCGGATGTTCCGGTGTTTGTCCATGGTCATGCCGCCTGGGCGGAAGGAATCGGCGAACAACTCACCCCGGTGATGCTCGACGAACCCTGGTTTGTGGTGCTGAAACCGCCCTGTGCAGTCGCCACCGGCGCGGTGTTCCATGACCCGGAATTGACAAGAAACTCGCCACTCAGCACAATAGCCGACTTCGTGAACGGGGCAGGCGGCAATGATTGCGAAGCGGTGGTGTATCGCCGCTACCCGGAAGTGGCCGCCGCCGCCGCCTGGCTGGCGCAGCACGGCGCAGCGCGACTCACCGGCACTGGCGCTTGCGTATTCTCCGCCTTCCCGGATGCAGAGCGCGCCCGGCAAGTGTTGGCGCAGTTGCCGCCGGGCTGGGCCGGGTGGGTTGCCCGAGGTTGCAACCGTTCGCTGCTGCAAGAGCGTCTGGCGCGAGAGTAGCCAGGCTTCGTTTAAAGCAGTTCTGATCTGAATTATTGGGCCGTAGCCAAGCGGTAAGGCACCGGACTTTGACTCCGGCATTCCCAGGTTCGAATCCTGGCGGCCCAGCCATCTTTCAATCATCGCAGACCGACCGTGGGGGAACAGGCCGTGTATGAAGGTCGCATGATGGTGTTTGCGGGCAACGCCCATCCCCAACTGGCCCGCGATATCGTCAACCATCTGCAAATACCGCTTGGACAAGCCGTCGTCAGCCGCTTCAGCGATGGCGAAGTCATGGTCGAACTGATGGAAAACGTGCGCGGCAAGGATGTGTTCATCGTCCAGCCGACCTGTGCGCCGACCAACGACAACATCATGGAATTGCTGGTGATGGCCGACGCCTTGCGCCGCTCTTCGGCGGTGCGGGTCACCGCAGTGATCCCCTATTTCGGCTACTCCCGGCAGGATCGTCGCCCCCGTTCAGCGCGGGTGCCGATCTCCGCCAAAGTAGTCGCCAACATGATTACCAGCGTCGGCGTGGACCGGGTGTTGACCGTCGATTTGCACGCTGACCAGATTCAGGGCTTTTTCGATCTGCCGGTAGACAACATCTACGCCACGCCGATGGTGTTGAGCGACATCCGCGCCCAGAACCTTGGCGACCGGATGGTGGTGTCGCCGGATGTCGGCGGCGTAGTACGCGCCCGCGCTCTGGCTAAACGCCTGGATGATTCGGAACTGGCGATCATCGACAAGCGCCGTCCCGCGCCGAACCAGGCCCAGGTCATGCACGTTATTGGCGATGTCGAGGATCAGCATTGCATCGTGGTCGATGACATGGTGGACACCGCCGGCACCCTGTGTCTGGCGGCCAAGGCGCTGAAAGAGCGGGGCGCGGCGTCGGTGTGCGCCTATTGCACCCACGCGGTGCTGTCCGGGGCCGCCGCTGACAATATCCGCCATTCCGCACTGGATGAACTGGTGGTCACCGACACCATCCCCCTGCGCGCCGATTCCGCAGCCTGCCCGAATATTCGCCAGATCAGCGTCGCCGGCCTGCTCGCCGAATCCATGCGGCGCATTCATCTGGAAGAATCGGTCAGTTCGCTGTTCCTGTAAATTTTGCCGCCCCGCCCGGCTGCCTGGCGGGATCACCGAGAGCGGCGCGTCTGGTCGCGGGCGCGGCGCATTTTTATGTTTAGCGTTTGGAGAAGCATCCATGAGTGTTCAGTTTGAATTGACAGCCGAGCCGCGCAGTGCGCTGGGGAAAGGTGCGAGCCGCCGCCTGCGCCATGCCGGTCAACTGCCGGCCATTCTCTACGGCGGGAATCAGCAACCGCAGCCGCTGACCCTGAATCAACTGGAAGTCCAGAACCTGATGAACAAGGCCGGCGAGGCGTTCTACTCGCATGTGCTGACCCTGAAGATCGGCGGCGCTGTCGAAACTGCGGTGCTGCGCGACATGCATCGTCACCCGTTCAAGCCGTCGATCATGCATATCGACTTTCTGCGGGTCAGCGCCGACCGCCAGTTGCGCGTGCATATCCCGCTGCATTTCACCAATGAAAGCAACTCACGCGGCGTCAAGCAGCAGGGCGGCGTGGTCAGCCGCGCCTTGATCGACATTGAAATCGCCTGCTTGCCCAAGGATTTGCCGGAATTTATCGAAGTCGATCTGACCCATCTGGGTCTGGGCGAGGCGCTGCATCTGTCCGATCTGCAATTGCCCGAAGGCGTCGAGCTGGCCAACCACGTCAGTGCCGGTTCTGAGCAAGACGCCATCGTGGTCAGCATCCATCACGCCCACGGCGGCGAGGAAGCGCCCGGCGCGTCAACGCCGGCGGCTTAATCCGCTCCATGCCAGAACCGGCCTGTGGGTTACGGCTGATCGTCGGGCTGGGCAATCCCGGTGCCGAATACGCCCAGACTCGCCACAATGCCGGCTTCTGGCTGGTGGATGCCCTGGCTCGTCAACACGGCGGCCATTTCCGCCCGGACGGCAAATATCACGGCGAAACCTGCCGCATCGTGCTGGACGGTCAGGAACGCTGGCTGCTCAAGCCGATGACCTATATGAACCGTAGCGGTCAGGCGGTCGCGGCGCTGGCGCGATTTCACAAGATTCCCTTGCCGGCGATTCTGGTCATTCATGACGACCTCGATCTGCCGCCGGGGGTGATCCGCCTCAAGCAAGGCGGCGGTCACGGCGGCCACAATGGCTTACGCGATCTGATCGCCCAACTGGGCGGCAACGAATTTGCCCGGCTGCGCCTGGGCATCGGTCATCCCGGCGACAGCCGCGAGGTGCTGAACCATGTCCTGCGCCGGGCGCCGCGTTCCGAACAGGACTTGCTGGAACAGGCGATTGCCGATGCGCTGCGCGAAATGCCGCGCCTGTTGGCCGGTCAATGGAGCCAGGCCATGCAAGCCCTGCACAGCCGGCGCGTTGCCCCGGCTGCGCCTTCCGCTCAACCACCCTCCGAGTAAGCGCCCATGGGCATTCAATGCGGTATCGTCGGCCTGCCGAACGTCGGCAAGTCCACCCTGTTCAACGCCCTCACTCAAGCCGGGATTCAGGCTGAAAATTATCCGTTCTGCACCATTGACCCGAATGTCGGGGTAGTGGCGGTGCCTGATCCACGGTTAGCGGCGCTGGCGGCGATTGTGAAGCCGCCGAAGATTATTCCGGCGACGGTGGAATTTGTGGACATCGCGGGACTAGTGGCCGGCGCGTCCAAGGGTGAAGGGCTGGGCAACCAGTTTCTGGCGCATATCCGCGAAACCGACGCCATCGCCCAGGTGGTGCGCTGTTTTGAAAATGACGATGTGATTCACGTTTCCGGGCGCGTGAATCCCGGCGAAGATATTGAAACGATCAATACCGAATTGGCCTTGGCCGATTTGGCGACCGTGGAAAAAGCCTTGCAGCGGGCGGAAAAAGCCGCCAAGGCTGGCGGGCGCGAGGCGCTGGAGCGCAAGGCGCTGCTGGAACGGGTGCAGGCGCATCTGAATGACGGAGCGCCGTTGCGCACGCTGGCGCTGGACGTGAGCGAACGGGAAAGCTTGCGTGAGCTGTTTTTATTGACCGGCAAGCCGGTTTTATACATTGCCAACGTCGCTGAAGACGGTTTCCAGAACAATCCTTTTCTCGATCAGGTGCGGGACATCGCCCGGCGCGAAGGCGCGGAAGTTTTGCCGGTGTGCGCAGCGATTGAAGCGGAATTAGCTGAACTGGATGACGCGGATAAAGCGGAATTTCTAGCCGATTACGGGCTGGCCGAGCCGGGCCTGG
>JBDHRB010000056.1:0-9404 GCA_039807355.1 Candidatus Competibacteraceae bacterium | reverse complement strand
CATTCAGTACCGCGTTCGCCGTGACGCGCGCGCGGACTCACCAAGACGGGCCATGGAGCAGCGCGTCATCGCCTTACCACGGCAGCGGCTGAGCGGCCCTCGGCCCGCGCATCGGCTGGGCCTCCCGCTGTCCACGGTGGGCGACATCCTCCGTCGTCACGGGGGTGGCCAGTGGCCCCCGCTCACGCCCCTGCACGCCCCGGCCGAACGGCAAAGCGGAGCGCTTCATCCAGACCGCGCTCCGCGAATGGGCCTACGTCAAAGCTACCGGTCCTCGGCCCACCGTGCTGGTGCGCTCCCCCGTTTCATGGCATCCTACAACACCATTCGGCCGCACTCCGCACACGGGCGCCAGAGATCGTGGTCGGCGCCCGTCTGCGAGACCGCCGCGCGGCTCCTTACGAAATCGGCGCCGCCACGCACGCACTCTTCGACAGCGCCGCGATGGCCCGCGACACCAGCTCCACCCGGCCCTTGTCGGTGGCTGTGGCGAGATCGGCCTGCACCTGCGGCACGATGGCCGCGAGCGCCGTGTTGCGACCGCCACATCCACCACGCTCGGCGGCCGTGAGCTTGTTGCGGATGTCGTCGATCCGTGACGAGGACAGTCCGTTGTTGCGTTCGAGCTGGTCGAGGTAGGCGCGCGCCAGCGCGAAGGTCGGCGGCCACACGGTGTGCAACTGACCCTGCGGGTTGAACTGCTCGAGCTTCACCGACTTGGCCGCATCGATCTCGTTCTGCGACAGATACGGACTCGGCGTGAGTTCGTGGATGTCGAGTCCGCGCTGTTCGTCGCTGGAGATGATGTGCCCGTTGAACCAGTACGTGCTCCAGTACCCGCCGCCGGGGCCACGGTCGTAGAAACCGATCTCGATGGGATGCGACGCATCGGTGAAGTCGAAGATCGTCGCGCCGCCCATGTAGAACGCCTGCACCATGATGTCGCGGCCCGGGACAGGAATGAGCGAGCCGTTGTGCGCGGTGCAGATCTCCTCGTTCGTCTGCGGCGCGGGCATCTTGTAATAGCTCTTGAACTTCAGTTCGCCGTTCTCGAGCGTGAAGATGGCGTTGCCACCCCATTCGAGCTTGTCCGTCGCGCGGCACCGCGGCGCGCTGCCACCTCCCCATTCATCGGAGAAGAGCAGCTTGCTGCCGTCGTTGCTGAAGGTGGCCGAATGCCAGAACGACATGTTGGAGTCGGCCACGCTGCGCAGGCGCTTGGGGTTCTTCGGGTCACGCACGTCGAACAGCAGGCCGTAACCGGCGCAGGCCCCGCCGGCATATCCGCTGCCGGGATAGGCCGTGATGTCGTGACACCCGCTCTGTCCGACCGCATTGCCCGGCGCCGCGCCACCGCCCATGCCACCGCGAGCCGGTGCCGCACCACCAGGTGCACCCGCCGGCGGCGGACCACCACGCCCACCACCGCGACCACCGCGCGCGCCCGTGTCACTCGGCGGCGGTGCATGCACGGTGCGGCCAGACAGATCGGCGAGCAGGTGCGGCGAATTCACCACGGCCGACTTCTCCGGATTCTTGAGCGGCACCTTGATGACTTCGATACGGAACCGCGCACTGGCCGAATCGCCGGCCGCGGCATCCTGACATCCCGCGAGTTCCCGGCTCGAGCGGACGGCCGAGTAGCCGGAGACGTAGATGTAGATGTTGTTGCGGTCGTTCGGATCTTCCACGAGGGAGTTCGTGTGCGACCCGCGGCAGGTCTGCACATTGGTGACGAGCCGCGGCTTCGCCTTGTCGCTGATGTCGAAGATGCGCACACCGCGGAAACGCTCCATGCTCACCGTGTCGGTGATGGGCGTCGACCCGCAGTCGTTGCGCGCACCCTGCCCTTCACCGGAGATGAACAGCAGGTTGCCGTAGATGGTGGGATCGCCCTGCTGCGTCGGGCACAGGAAGCTCGACACCATCTTCGGGGACCGCGGATTGGTGGCGTCCCAGATGATGAAGCCGCGGTAGTTGCCCTGGATGATGTAGTTGCCGCTGAACGCCAGGTCGGAACCCGTCGCGCCGCGGCCGGTGAAGCCTTCGGGCGCGGGCACATTGGCGAGGAGCTTCATGTGGAAGGCGGCTTCGCCGGCCTCGCCCACCTTCTCGCCCGGCTTGAGACCGATGCGGGGATCGGGGTTCGGGACTTTCGCGCTTTCGGGATAGCGCAGGGCCGGTGACTTCGCGAGCGACACGTCACCCGTGATGGTCGTGCCCTCCGCCGGGGTCGGCGGACCGGCATTGGGACTGTTGGCGCGGGAACAGGCCAGCGCCACGACAGCGAGTGCGGCGAGGACGAGCGATGGACGGCGCATCATCAGATCGTTTCCGGATCGGTCAGCGTGAGAGGGCGGGAACCGTTTCGAGCATTCGCAGCATCAGCGTGATTTCGGCGCTCTGATCGGACACCACGTCATTGGCGAACCGGAACACGGTTTCGTCATGACCGGCATCACCATGTTGCAGCAGCGTATTGACCATCGCGATGGCGCCGCGATGATGCCCGATCATCCCCTCGAGAAAGAGGCGATCGAACACGGGTCCACGCGCGCGGTCGAGCGCTGCCATCTGGTCGTCACTCAGCATGCCGGGCATGAGCATTTCGTGCGTCATGCCGCCCATGCGCATCACATGTTTCGTGGACGCGGAATCGGGAACCTCCTGATTCCGCTCCCGCAGCCAGTTCCGCATCATGCGGATCTCGTCACCCTGCGCGGCGGCGATCCTGAGACACAGCCGCTGCACATCGGCGCGGGCGCCGTGGGTGGCGGCCCATCCGGCCATGATCACGGCCTGGGCGTGATGGGGAATCATGCCCTGCATGAACTCCACATCGGCCGGCGCATAGGCGCGGGCGGCCGAATCGGCGGTGACCAGCGCCGCCCGGGTCGCGGCATTGCCGGGCGTCACGACACCCGCACCGGCAGCCAGCAGGGGCGCTTTGGGCGCGGACGCGCAGGCCGACAGCAGACTCGCGATCAGGGCCATGCAGACGGCGGGGGCCGCCGTTCTTCCCGTCACCACGGTGGCGAACGGGTATGCCCGCAGGGGATGCGGGCAGGGAATGCCAGGTTTCACAGCAGGGCCATCCGGCAGGGAGGCATGGTTCGGCGGGGGGACCCTTGGATGAACGCGCGGATGCGGGAAGATGCTGGAAGATGGTGGAATGTACGGGGTTATGGCGTCGGCCGGCGGAAGAGGTCTCCATGGACCGCCGCTCCCGGTCCGCGGTAGACCAGACCCGTGGCGCTGTGCTGGTAGCTGCCGGATGTGATGGTCGAGGCGGTGGTTTTCACGTGCAGGTCTCCGGGGCGGGTGGGAATGGGAGTGCCTCGGTTGTGTTCAACGCCGGATGAATATGCGATCGAGCAGCACCGCGGCGATCACCCCGATCGCATACGCCGCCAGATCGCGCGGATCGAAACCACTGCCCAGCACGAGTCTTCCGGGGAGTGTCGCCCGGACCGCGTCGATTGTCGGCGCGTGATACAACTGGCTCACTTCGACGACACCGCAGATCGTCCAGGCGACCGCGCCGCGCACGACCGATCGCGCGGAAGGAACCAGCGCGCTGATCCACCAGGTGATCATCATCGCCCACAGCGCATCGCCGGTCATGTCGCGCAGAGCCGGCGGGAGCGCCGTGGCCTGCAGGTGCACGATCAGACCGATCGCAATGGTTGCGATCGCGAGGAGGGAGTAGATCGCCCGGGGGTGGGTCATGCGGTTCGTGAACAGAGGACACCTGTGGTGCTATGGGATCATCCGGTCTTGTATAGGCGTCTGTGTCAACTTAGACGAGAGCCAGCGCGTCCGCGCCAGCGGCAAAGCGAAGCTGGCCGGAGATATCATTGACGGCCTTCAGCACGGCCTCGGCCACATCGGATTCCCGGGTGAACGGCATGTCCTTCGTGAACCCCGCGAATACGCTGTGCGCGAACGGCTCATAGGCCTCGGGGATGAGCCCCTGCATGCGCTGCTGGCCATTGGCGGTGAAGCTGGTGGAAGGACCGTAACCCGGTTCGACGAGTTTGACGCGTACACCGAACTCCCGGAGTTCGAGTTCCAGCGAGGCCGTGAATCCTTCGATGGCCGCCTTGCTGGCCGTGTAGGGCGCCACCAGCGGAAACGGCGCCAGGGTCGCGCTCGAGGTGACGTTCACGATGGTACCTGCCCGGCGCGCCCGGAATTGTGGGATGATCGCCTGACACATGGCCATGACCCCGAACGTGTTGGTCTCGAAGAGATCGCGTACGGTGGTCATCGGTGTGACTTCGAATGCGCCGAACAGACCGATACCCGCGTTGTTCACCAGCACATCGATGGGGCCGGTGGCGGCGAGCGCGCGAGTGATGCTGTCGGGGCGGGTCACGTCCAGTGCGAGCACGCGCAGGTTGCCGGACGCGGGGAAGAGATCCTCGCGCGGTGTGCGCATCGTGGCCACGACATGCCAGCCCTGCGCGAGGAAGTGGCGAGCGGTTTCCAGGCCATAGCCCGAGGAACAGCCGGTGATCAGCACGGTCTTCATAGTGAGCTCCGAGTGCGTGAGAGACGCGAGTCGTGTGTTGACTCGGAGCGAACGATAGGACAGCGTTGCAGGACGTTCGATAATCACAAGTCCTGTTGTTTTCAGCCAGAGTCCGGATATGAACGACCCACTTTCCGAAGTCGTGCGACTGCTGCGTCCGCGGGCGGCCTTTGCCAACGTCATCAGCGGCAAGGGAAACTGGGCCGTGCGTTACACCGAGTATGGCCTGCCCAGCTTCTGCATCATGCTCGAAGGGCGCTGTCTGCTGATGGTGGACGGACATGCTCCCATAACGATCAGCGCCGGGGATTTCGTGCTGCTGCCCACGACACCGGCATTCACGCTGTCGAGTTTCGTGCCCGCGCTTCCGGTGCATCTGGATCCCAACGTGGTGGCGAGTGTGCGTCGCGAGATCCGTTATGGTGAGCGAAGAGGCCAGCCCGACATGCGTTCACTGGGCGGCGCGTTCCTGTTCGACTCCGCTGATCCGGCGCTGCTGGTGTCGTTGCTACCCCGAGTGGTGCACGTGCGGGATTCGACGCGCCTGTCGCAACTCGTACAGATGGTGGGCGAGGAATCGGCGGGTCAGAAGCCCGGCAGCGAGTTCATGCTGTCGCGACTGGTGGAACTGCTGCTCGTAGAGGCCATGCGTTCCGCCGCGGAGAGCAATGCGCCGCCGGGGTTGCTGCGGGGACTGGGAGACGAGCGACTGGCCCGGGCGCTCAGGCAGATGCACGCGCACATCGGGCGGGCGTGGAGCACCAGTCAGTTGGCGAAGATCGCGTTGCTTTCGCGGTCGGCGTTCTTCGATCGATTCACGCGCGTGGTGGGCGTGGCGCCGATGGGGTATCTGCTGATGTGGCGGATGGAGATCGCGAAGCAGTTGCTGCGGGAGGGGGAACTGACGGTGGCCGAGGTGGCGGAGCGCGTGGGCTATGGATCGACCAGTGCGTTCAGTGTGGCGTTCAGCCGGAGTGTGGGGGAAGCGCCGAGTCGGTGGGGGAGGGTGGGGCTCGGAGTACGGTAGAGCGCAGCGCGGCAACAAGTAGTCCGTTCCAGGGAACTCCAGGATTTGATGGCTCATCCCGCTGCGCTTCGTCAAGCACGCGACTGGCCGATGCCCAGTATTCCTTCAGGAGTCCATCAAGTGAGTCGACTGCCTCGTCAAGTGCCAGACAAGGGCACGCTGTCAGTGAGCTTCGTCGACGGTACGGACAGAGGAACAGGTGGTTGAGACTTGGTCACGGTCGATTATTCGGAAGTTCGTGTCGGTGTCTGGTTGTTCATTCTGTCGCCCCCGAGCCTGACCGAACGAACTCGAGCAACGGGCCAATGTCGTGGTTGTCTGCTGCGCGCAGTGCGGCAACATAACGTTTCCTGATCTCACCGGTGCCGATCAGATCGCCGGCACCCCAGCGGAACAACGGCCTGCCGAGCTGTCGCGCCAACAGATCCGCGGCCATGCGTCCATGACGACCGTTGCCGTTCGGGAACGGGTGGATCAGCACGAGGCGGTGATGAAAGCGCGCGGCGATTTCGTCGGACGGAAAGGTGGCATGCTCCACCCAATAGCGGGTGTCCTGGATCAGGTCGCGCAATGCCACGCCGATGTGAGAGGGAGTGATGCCGATATTTCGCTCCGTGCGCCGGAACGTTCCCGCCCAGTCCCACACGTCGCGGAACATGCGATGATGTAACGTGATGAGGAGTTTCTCCTCCAACACCTCACGCCTCCGCGCAAAGGCCCAACGTTGCGCAACCAGGATATTCGCCTGCTCAGCGTCGTTCAGCTCGCCGCGCGTGGAGATCCATGATGGACGCAGGCCCTGCGTCTCGTCTGCTGTCAGCGGCGTAGCCGCATCATCGGGTTGATGGAAGATGTCCATCATCAGTCAGTCATCCCACAGACCACGCGGATCGTGGATATACCGCTGTGTCAGCGCGTGCAGTTCGTCGGCCAGAGCGGAGGTGCCGGTCGCCTGGTCTTCCAGGGCCATGCTGTGCCGGATACGAGCGAGCTGCTGGCGGGCTTTCTCTTCGGCCCGGTCATGGATGGCCTGCTCGAGTGACTGCCTGGGCACCAGCGCATAGACCAGGGTGCAGCCGAGCGCGTCGGCGGCTTTCTCGAGGCTCGCGAGGGTGACGGCGCCGGTGCGTTCGGCCTGCTCGAGCTTGGCGATGCGGGGCTGCGTGACACCCATTCGTCCGGCCAGTTGCGTCGCGGTCATACCAAGCGCGTCGCGGATGGCCCGGATCCACCCGCGATGGGGCGCGTGCAGTGCCTCGGCAGGGATCGCGACAAAGCGTCGATCCAGAGTTTTGCGGGCCAGTTCGTTGTCCATAAATATAATTTATATGTTATTTGTTTTCGTGTGTAAATAATATATAGATTATTGTAATGTCATTTATCAATAACATATAGATTATAATTTTTGCAGAACCACACGACACCCCACCTGGAACCCGTTCCGATCCCAGGCGGATGACCACGCAGGCGTCGCCTACACGCCCGGCGGGGGCCGGCGGAGGCGGAACTCCCCATGGGAGGTGCGCTGCAAGGCGCGCATCTCCTCCACGATGGCTGCGGCTTCGGTGTTCTTCCCGGCGTGCACCGCGGCATGCAGTCTGTCCGTGGCGTCGATGAGCTTCTGGATGCCGGCCTGGTAGTCGGCCACGAACTTCGCCTGATCGGCCTCGGGGACCTGTGCCTTCTTCTCGGGTTCGAGGGCCAGTGCTGCCTTGGCGTTGGTTTCGATGATGACGAGCTGCTCCATCGTATTCGCGTTCCTGGTCGAATCGGCGATCTGCTGTCCGACGATCCGGAACGCCGCGTTGATCGCCGTCATCTTCTCGTCGGTTTGCTGCGCGCGGAGGGTGCTGGTGGTCAGCGCGAGCGCGAGGACGGACAGTGTACCGAGGTGCCGGAGGCGCAGGAGCATGGCAGATGGGGGGCGAACCGGGTCCACGTCGGCAGCCCTGTGATGCCCCGTGGATATCCGCGTGTGAGGATGTCCTGTGGCATGCTGCGCCATGCTGGCGAAACGGAAGTGGGTGCGTCCCGGCGGGTGACTGGCGGAGGCGGGCGGCGGGAGGACGGAGCCCGCTACGGACAGGCGCGGCGCACCCATCGCGCCCGTCGCGGGAGCAGAGCAGCGCTGTCGACCGGAGGAGTGACGTCGTCCGTGATGCGCACCGCGGTACCCTGCCATCGGTCCGGCGTGGCCCGGAGTTGGTAGTGCCATCCGGTGAAGCCGTCGCTGAACCACGCATCGAGCACTTCGCCGCGCAGCGTCCAGGCGCCATGCGTACGCGTTTCGGGCGGCAGTCGCGGACGACGCAGCACGCCATCCGCCTGCAGCGCGATCATGGCGCGCGCGGTGTCGGGCGGCGCGCTGGTGACGGCGGTGGGCAAAGGCGGCATCACGAGATAACACCCGATGGGATCCCCGATGGGATCGTGCGGGGATATGCTGGTCGTGTCGCTCACCAGCGCGGCGACAAGCCAGGCGAGCCATTGCGTATGCGGCGTGTGACATGGGCGGCAAATGGACTGCGAATGCGAACGAGCTGCGATCCGTTACGCCTTCGCTGGCGTCGCGGGGCGAACAATGGTGGTGAGGACCGTGCGGACGACACCCAGCGACGCGACGATGCGGTAGCCGGGCAGTTCGAAGGCCGTGGTCGTCATGTGGTAGGGAAAGTCGGCGGCTTGGGAGTGGACGATGTCGGGCATGGGGGAATCCTACAGTCGGGCGGAGGGAGGCCACACAGATGCTGGTCTCGTCAACTGCAACGTCTGGTTGGGCCCTATGCAGCACGGAAGCGGTCGAACCGCTCCGCCAGGAAGTCCCGATTTGGCCGCAATTCCACTTTGCGAGGCAGGATCAGCTTCGAATCAGCGACACTCTGAATCCCGTACTTCAGCATCGGACCGTCCCGTTCTCGCAGGATATCCTCCCGTACGTGGATGCGTGCCTCGGGATCGATGCCGATGATGTTCGCGTCGTATGCGGAGTGGTGGATCTTGCAGAGACCAAGGCCATTGGTGACCACCGCTTCACCTTTTGGATGGCGATCGGGGAGGATATGCGCGGCGTCCAGTAGCTCCACGTGACGCAGATGACAGATGGCGCACTGTTCACGATATGCCCGCAAGACTGCTCGGCGAAACTGCTGTTGGTGCAATCTCTGCAAGACAGCACGCGTAGCATATTCGCGGCGTAGAGTCGTCTGGACGATATCCTCACTTGCTCGGATATCCGCGAGCTGATCGGCAACCATCGTGAATTGGAGTCGCTCCCGCGAATCCTCGATGATGTATACCGGGGCAATGACATCATAGAATCCCGGGTCGACCGCCACGAGGTAGATGAGCGGCAGGCGTCTCTCTCCGGCTCGTCGTAGCGCGACGTTGTCGAGATGGTTGGGATCCGCACCGCGGTACTTGTATGTGATCAGCCCCGCATCAGGATCATGCTCGTCTGCGTACGGGGAATCGATGGACGTCTGGACACTGAGGGCCGCACCGTCCAGCCCGAGAATGGCGGGTTTGAAGATGCCTTTCTGGTAGTTCCAGAGCGGGATGCGTTCCCCGAGCAGGTCTACGCCTTCCATCAGAGCCGCGCGCGGAACGCGCCCGCCGTATAGGTCACGAAGGCGCTGAACTTTTGCGATTGCGGCTCCTCGTACCTCGTCGTCGTTGAAGCGGGGCATGCCGGGAGGGATTGGTTGGTTGCGCTGAAGTGACGTCTAACGAGGCTGTAGAAAAAGCCCGATTGAATCCCGCTGGAATGCAACTCGCCATTCAATCGTGCGTACGCCTCTCTAAGAATCTGCGCGCACTTTCGCCGCCCGTCGAGAGGCCATGGCC
>JBDHRB010000055.1:0-9420 GCA_039807355.1 Candidatus Competibacteraceae bacterium | reverse complement strand
TTGCGCGTGACCGCGTATTCCGGCGAGCCGGTTTCCAGAATCGACAGCTTTTCCAGTTCCTCGTCGATGCGCTTTTTTGCCGCTTCAGGAACTTGGCGGGTTTCCAGGCGCTCGCGGAACCGCTCTACATCGGCGGTGCGGTCATCCTTGGCGATGCCCAGTTCCTGTTGAATCGCCTTGAGCTGTTCGCGCAGAAAGAACTTGCGCTGATGCTCGCTCATTTTCTCCTCGACCTGCTTGCGAATCCGGGTCTGGAGCTGGGCGACTTCCAGTTCTTTTTTAATCAGCACGATGACCTTTTTCAGCCGCTCCAGCACCGGCGCAGTGGCGAGAATCTCCTGCAATTCATTCTTGCTGGCGGTGGTCAAGCTGGCGGCGAAATCGGCCAGCGGCGAGGGATCATTGGTGTTGAAGCGGTTGAGAAAGAACTTGAGTTCTTCCGAGTACAACGGATTGAGCGGAATCAGTTCCTTGAGCGTGTTAATCACCGCCAGGGAATAGGCGCGCAATTCATCATCGCCGACCGTATCGCTTTCTTCGCTGAGATAATCGACTTGGACGTGATAGGGCGCTTGACTGGACAGCCAGTGGGTAATGCGAAAGCGCTTCAGACCCTGGGCAATGAACTGCAAGCGGCCCTCGTTGCGGGCCAACTGGTGCATCCGCGCCACCGTGCCAATCGGGTAAAAGTCCTCAGGGCTGACGTTTTCCGCGCTGTCCGGCTGGACCAAAACCAGGCCAATTACCCGCTGATCGCGGGCCGCAGCCGCTTCGATGGTTGGCAGCCAGGGTTCTTCATTCAGCAGCAACGGCAGGGCTTGCGCCGGGAAAAACGGCCGTTCCGACAGCGGCAGCAAATACAAGGTGTTGGGCAAAATGTCAGCAGCGGCGACGATATGACTGGCAGCCGTTTCGCTGGGGTCATCCTCGCGCACCACTTCCGCTTCAATCGCTTCGTGGTCAGTCATGGCGGTTCATCGGGCGGTAGTAAAAGAATATTGGTTCTTTAATGCGGGCGCGGCAGCGGATTATCAAGGGAAGAGTGCAGTCGGGCGCAGTTGTCCAGGGCCGGCTGTCAGTTGCGATAGGTCAAAATGACCAGCCCAGCGGCTCATTATGAACGGTTCAGGGTTGCTTGGCGTCGCCAAACTGGCGCTCGATCCCGGCCAGACGCTCTTTAGTCGAACCGTGCTCTGGAATAAAAATTATAAAAAATAATAAGTTAAAAAACATAGTTTTTTGCTCGGTTTTTGGCAGAAAACTTGTTTGGAATGAGACCAGCCGGCTGACGCTGCGTCGTTCCTGGCGGAGGTCTGAATGCCACCCTGATTTCTGGAGAGGCCGATGAAAAGCCAATTATCTTTCAAGCGGTTTGATGCCGAACTCAATACCGATGTCTGCGATCCGTACAACAATGCGGAGCTGACGCTGACGCTGAAGATGGGTTTTCGCCAGATTAATCCGGCAGGCGGTGCCGCTGAGGGAACCCATCACGATTATGGCGACGCCACCGCACCTGCACGCAAAATCATTAAATGGACCGACGCCTCATGGAAGGCATGGAAAGACGAGTTCGTCAAATCTGCCGAATCGTTCTGGCATGGCAAGTTCTGGCTGATCAACGATGCCGGGGCTTTTTCCTTTACCAAGGCCGGGACTACCTATTACCCGAATGTCTGGTGCCGGTTCAAATTGATCGGTAACGACGCGGGTGTAGCTGGCAACCATCACACCATCGACGTAGTGCGCCTGCATAAGAATGAGAGCTGGTTCGGCTCGCATTCAACGCTTTACGACAGCAAGGATACCCATCTCAGCCAAAAACGCACCGACAGCAAAGGCAAGCCCGTGATGCAGCGCGCCCATGTCCATGAGGTCGGTCACCTTTTGGGTCTCGATCATGTCGATGTCGGCAAGCCGCATTGCCTGCCTTCGACCGACACCAATGCGGCGGCCTGTTATGGAATCACCGATGACGATATGAAGGCGGTCATGGGGGGAGGCATGCAGTTGCGGGTGGAAAACGCCTATCCTTGGCGCGAGGCCTTGCGCAATTTTGCGCTTTCGGACTTGCTGACAGCCGCATTTAACCCGCTTTCCTTTTTTGTGTCGCGCCAGACTTTACAGATGCCAATCATGTCATTGGCTGCGGTCTGGCCTGCTAAGATGCAGCGGCATTATCCGCGCACCGCCGCTGAAGTGCAGGCGGGAAAGATGATCACGGCCAGGCCCAACCGCAAAATCTGATGAGGGAAACGCAGATGAAGTTCGGCAAGAGAAACAGGACGGTTGCCGTGGTATTAATGGCGGCTTTTGGATTCAGCGGGTTCTTGCTCGCGCCGCCAGCGAGCGCCGCAACGATAACAGCGAGGCAGTGTATGATCGACGCGATTAAACAATCGGTGTGTATTTACCAAGCGATTCTCGCCGATGTAGACAAGAATTATCCGATGCGCGGCGGCGGCGGGATCAGTCGCATCGTGCAAAACTCCACAACCTCGTATTCGGTTTACCTCCTGCAAGAGGGGCGCGAGGATGTGCGTATCTACGAGGTGAAACTCCTCGCCAATGGTCAAGTGACGATTAGCAACGTGACCGAGCAAACCATCAGCCATTAGGCGGTGCGGGTTAACTGATGCTGGAACAAATCGAGCGCCGGCTGGAGCAAATTCGGGCGCTGAACCGGTCTGGCCCGCTGCGCATCATGAATGTCTGCGGCGGCCATGAGCGGGCGATTGCCCAGGCCGGTCTGCGCAGTCTGTTGCCCGACCCGCTCCAGTTGATTCCCGGCCCGGGCTGTCCGGTATGCGTTTGCCCGGAGCAAGACCTGTATCAAGCGATACAGTGGGCCTTGAGCGAGCCGGTCACCTTGGTCAGCTTCGGCGACATGCTGCGGGTTCCGGTCCATGCGCCGCGTCATCAGGTGCGTTCCCTGGAACAAGCGCGGGCCGCTGGCGCGGATGTTCGTCCCATCGCCTCGCCCCGCGATGCGCTGCGCATCGCCCAGGAGCATCCAGAGCGCCCGGTGATCTTTCACGCGGTCGGTTTTGAAACGACCTTAGCGCCCATTGCCGCGCTGATCCGTCAAGGACTGCCCGACAATCTGTTTTTGCTGATGAGCGGGCGGCGCACCTGGCCGGCGGTGGCGATGCTGCTGGAGTCGGCAGAGGCGGCGCTGGATGCGCTGATCGCGCCGGGCCATGTCGCTACGGTGATGGGGCCGGAAGAGTGGGATTTCGTCGCGGCCCGCCATGGTCTTCCCGTCGCAGTGGCCGGTTTTACCCCGGACAGCCTGCTGGCGGCGATCTATGCGGTACTGAAGCAAGCGATTGACGGTCCGCCCGCGTGTGAGAATTGCTATCCGGTTGCGGTCAAGCCCGGCGGCAATCCGACGGCGCGGCGCTGCCTGACCGAATGTTTCGAGATCATTGACGCGGATTGGCGCGGGATCGGCGTCATTCCCCGCTCCGGCTATGCGTTGCGCGAACCTTATCAGGCCCATGACGCCCGCCGGCGCTTTCCTGAAGCGGCTGGCCGCCAAACCCTCCAGGAAATGCCGCCGGGTTGCGATTGCGCCCAAGTGGTGCTGGGCAAGATCGCCCCGGATCAATGCCGTCTGTACGGCGCTGCTTGCACCCCACGTCATCCGATTGGACCATGCATGGTCTCCGAGGAAGGAGCCTGCCGCATCTGGTGGGCGTCCGGGTTGCGCCAGCGCCGCGCCGAACCAGGTTGATGGCGTTGGCGATTGCCCAGCGCATCCGCATTCATGGCCAGATTCAAGGCGTCGGTTTTCGCCCGTTTCTTTATCGGCTGGCCCGGCGGTTTGGCGTGCGCGGCTGGGTGCGCAATCGTAGCGGCGCGGTTGAGCTGCATGTCGAGGGCGACCCCGCCCAACTGTGCGCCTTTCTCCAGGCGATTTACCGGGAAGCGCCGCCGCTGGCGCAACCGCAAGCGCCTTGCGTCGAAGCCGCCGAATATCTGGATTGCGCGGAATTTCACATTCAGCCCAGCCAACCGGGAGCCGCCGGAGCGGTGACGGTGCCGCCCGATTACTTCGTCTGCGCCGATTGCCTGGAAGAAATGCGCGATTCCAGCGCCCGGCGCTATCGCTATCCCTTTACCAACTGCACCCAGTGCGGGCCGCGCTATACGATCATCGACCGGCTGCCCTATGACCGGCCGCAGACCGCCATGGCAGCTTTTCCGTTATGCGCCGCGTGTCAGGCGGAATATGCCGATCCTGGAGATCGGCGCTATCACGCGCAACCGCTGGCCTGTCCCGATTGCGGCCCAACGCTGACCTTTCATGCGGCGGACGGCGCACTCCTCTCCAGTGCTGAGGCGGCGCTGGCCGCCTGTGTTCGGGCTTTGCAAACCGGCCAGATCGTCGCAGTTAAGGGCATCGGCGGTTATCACTTGTTATGCGACGCCAGTTCTGAAGTCACAGTGCAGCGGTTGCGGGCGCGCAAGCTGCGCCCGGCCAAACCGCTGGCGGTGTTGTTGCCGGAAGCGCAAGCCGCGCCCGACGCGCTAGGCAAACTGGCGACCCTGGATGCGCTGGAACTGGCGGCGTTGCGTTCACCCTTGCGCCCGATTGTCATCGCGCCGCGAGCCGCTGCTGCGCCGCTGGCCCCGTCGATTGCGCCGGGTCTGGGCGAAATCGGCCTGATGCTGCCTTACAGTCCCTTGCATCATCTGCTGGCCGCAGATTTCGGCGGGCCGCTAGTCGCAACCTCGGCCAATCTCAGCGGCGAACCGGTGCTGACCGAAGCCGCGAGCGTCGAGTCGCGTTTGGGCGGGGTCGCCGACGCCTTTTTGCACCATAACCGGCCAATCCGCCGCCCGGCGGATGATTCGGTGTTGCGCCGGGTAGCCGGTCAAGTTCGCCCGCTCCGTCTCGGTCGGGGTTTAGCGCCGCTGGAGCTGCGCTTGCCCCAAGCGGTCGCCCGCCCCACTCTGGCGTTGGGCGCGGATTTAAAAAATACCGTCGCCCTGGCGCTGGGCGAACGGGCGCTGGTTTCACCGCATCTGGGTGATCTGGGCGCACCGCGCAGTCTGGAGGTGTTTGAGCAGGTCATCGCTGATCTGAGCCGGCTGTATGGAGTGACCCCGGAACGCCTGGTCTGCGACGCCCATCCCGGTTATTTCTCAACGCGCTGGGCGCAACGGCGCGGCGTTGCGCTGCGGCGGGTTTTGCATCATCACGCCCATGCCTCGGCGCTGTTTGGCGAATTTGCGCCGAAAACGCCGATTCTGGTATTCACCTGGGATGGTTTGGGTTTCGGCGCCGATGGGAGTTTCTGGGGCGGCGAGGCGTTGTTCGGCGTACCCGGCCAGTGGCGGCGGGCGGCCAGCCTGCGTCCGTTTCGCCTGATCGGCGGCGATGCCGCCAGCCGCGATCCATGGCGCTGCGCCTTGGCGCTGTGCTGGGAGGCCGGTTTCGACTGGGCGGAGCGTCCAGACGCCAGCGGTTTGGCCCGCGTCGCCTGGGAGCGCCGGATCAATTGTCCGCTCACCACCTCCATCGGTCGCTTGTTCGACGCCGCCGCTGCGCTGATCGGTTTGAAGCAAACCCAGAGTTACGAAGGCCAGGCGGCGATGGCCCTGGAAGCCCACAGCATTTCCTGCGGGGAAGAGATCGAAATACCGCTGTATCGCGAAGATGATCTATGGCGCGGCGACTGGGCGGCGCTGTTGCCGATGCTGCTGGACGCCTCGCGTCCCAGCGCCGAGCGCGCCGCCGATTTCCACGCCAGCCTGGCTGGACTGATCGCACGTCAGGCGCAACAGATCCGCCGTGAGCAGGGTGTGCATCGGGTCGGCCTGACCGGCGGGGTTTTTCAAAACCGGCGTTTGACCGAACAGGCGTTGCGGCGGTTGCAGAACGCCGGTTTCGAGACGCTGTTGCCGGAACGCCTGCCGGTGAATGACGCCGCCCTCAGCCTGGGGCAACTGGTCGAGTCCGCCGCCGATCCAGCAGATTGACCGAGATGTTGAGTTTCGCTTGTGTTGTCTGTCCGGCTACTTTATGATCAGCGCCGCAAGTTTTTTAAGTAGGTCATCTGCTCGTTCGCTGCAAACCCTTCTCGTTGGTAGTCGGCTCGTCAGTTCCTCTATTTCAATTCTTGTACCCGTGAGCGGTTGCTCTTTCTTCCCAATCTTTTCGAGATCGAATTTCATGTCAACTGGTACTGTTAAATGGTTTAACGAAGCAAAGGGTTTTGGTTTCATTTCTCCAGACGGCGGCGGCGAGGATTTGTTCGCGCACTTCTCAGCCATTCAAGGACAAGGTTTCAAGACCCTGCGGGAGAGCCAGAAGGTGTCGTTTGACGTCACCACCGGCCCGAAGGGCAAGCAGGCAGCTAATATTCGCACGTTGGATTGACGATCCGCACGACGCATCGAGATTGACGCAAATCGCCCGGCAACGCCGGGCGATTTGCTTTGGAGTAGCCGCTCATGTGTTTAGCTCTGCCGATGCAAATTACCCAGATCGAGGGCTTTGAGGCGCGTTGTTTCGCCAGAGGGGTAACCCGCCTGGTCAGTCTGTTCCTGTTGCAGGACGAGCCGCCCAGCGTCGGGGACTGGGTGCTGATTCATGTCGGCTACGCCCTACAGAAAATCAGCGCCGAAGAAGCTCAGGAATCTTGGGAACTGTTTGCCGAACTACTGACCGGCGAGGCGCTGGACCCAGCGCCGGATTGAACAATCCGTCCCAGACTCCGGCGCACTCAGAACGGGGGCGGAGGCGCGGGCGGCACATCGCCCCGGTCAAACCGCACCAGTGCGCCGATGCGCTGCTCACCCAGCGAGTCGAACTCAATCAGCGCCAGGGTTTCGCCCGGTTCCGGCGAATCCGCCGCCAGCTTGACGCCAAGCCGGGTCAGGCGCAGGGTCAACGGGCGAATTTGCAGATATTCCTCCGGTTGGCGCAACACCTGACGAATCTGCTCCAAATAATCATCCAGCGTCCCCAGCGGCTTGCGGGCGGCGACCAGTTGATCTTCGGTCTGAAGCAGGCGCTGCTCCAGGGTAGCCGCCCGCCGCGCATCAGCGTCATCTGTTGACAGCAGCGGATGCAGGCCCTGGGCATGGCCGCGCAACGCCCGCAATTGCGCCTGCAACTGCCGACGCTGTTCCTCCAGGGCGCTGCGTCGGGCGCGCAGCTCATTGATGTGTTCCAGCGCCCGCGTCGCTAGAAAGGTCAGCATCCGCTGTTTCAGCTCCTCGCGCAGCCGCGCCTCGCTGCTCGCTGGAAAAAACAGGCGATGCCGGGAAAAACTGACCTGAATGCGCCGCACCTCGCGCACCAGTACATCGCCCCGCAGTACCGGGCCAAAGGTTTCGCTTTCGCGCCGCAGCATCAACATCAGCGCGAAGCATTGCTCATGGGCGCTGTCGGCGAAAAAGGCGCGAATCGCTGGGGCCTCGCCCAGAGTCGCCCGCAGATCATCTGCGGTGGCGAAAAAGGCGTTGACTTGCGCATCCTGGGACCAGGCCTGCGCATTGAGCAGGATCGCCGGCGGCAGTTGGCGCAAAATGCGACTGGCGTAGTTCAGCGCGGTTTCCACCGCATCGACCAGCTTTTCCGCGTAGTTGCCGACCAGGCGGATGCGCGGTTCGCTGGCGTCCACTACCTGTTCGATGACATCGTGCAGCGCCGCGAGCCGCTCCTGACGCTGGCGATGCTCGGCCAGATGTTGCTGGGCGAAGGCGGTCAGGCCGCCAAAAACCTGGTGCAATAAACCTTGGGCGTCAGTCATGCCGGTTTCTCTGCGAGGGTTCGCGGCTCAGGAGCATTTCGCCAGGCGGCGGTGCAGGGGACTGGAACGGGGAAAATGCGCCCGCAGGAAGTCCATTTGATCGGCCAGCACCCGCCGCCCCTGCAAATACACATACTCGGCGTGATTGGGCGTGAACGGGATGGCCAACAATTGCATCCTGGCCTGTTCCGGGGTTCTGCCGCCCTTGCAGTGATTGCAGGCCTTGCAGGCGGTCACCACATTGTTCCAGTGATCGGCCCCGCCCTGCACCAGCGGCCGAACATGGTCGCGGGACAAGTCTCGGGTCATGAAGGTCTCTCCGCAATACAGGCAGGTGTTGCAGTCGCGGCGGAACAGCGCGATGTTGGACAGGGGCGGCGCGTAATCTTCGCGGGCGCGCAGCCGGGCGTAAACGCCGCCCTGGGTGGCGATGATGGAATTGACGGTGACCGTACTGCGTTGTCCGCTGTGGGCGTTGACGCCGCCGCGCACCGTGTACAGGACAATGCCGCAGGTATAGGCGACCTGTTCGGCGTAGTAGAGGCGCACCGCCTGTTGATAATCAATCCATTCCAATGGCATTCCGGTCACGTCCGTATGCAGAACCTGCTGTTCCAATCCGTACATGCTTCCACCTTTGCCGGTTTTTCATCCTCACGCAACCGAAGAGCGGACCGGCGGCATTGGGTTGCGTGACCGCGAGTAGGCGCGAAACAGGGCGACTGATGGCGCAACCCTGCATCCAGAGCGGTTTTAGCCGAACCCTGTTGTGATGTTGCCAGTCTGGGCTACTATTCTACAAGTATTGTGCGTCGCCCGCCCCCGGCGCGCAGGTTCGCCCGTTTGTGGGCGCAAGTGAACAATGCAGACCATTCCTGGGCGGGCGGGCGCCTGACGGAACAACCACTCACGAGGATAACAATATGCCTGTTCGTATGGCCGTTCCGAAAGAAATCCTTTCGGGCGAGCAGCGGGTCGCGCTGGACCCGACGATGGCCGAGCGGTTCGCCAAGCTCGGTGTGGAAGTTCTGGTTGAAAAGGGCGCTGGCGTCAGCGCCTTTTTCGCTGACGATCTCTACGGTAAAAGCAGCCGGCTGGTCGATAACGCCCAGGCCCTGTACGCCGAGGCCGATGTCGTTTTTAAGGTGCAGGGGCCGACTCTAGAGGAAGTAGAACTGCTCCGGGACGGCTGCACCTTGTTGGCGGTGCTGGCCCCGCACCGTAATCCGGACGTGGTGAAACGGTTGCGCGACAAGAAAATCACCAGCTTTGCTATGGAACTGATTCCGCGCATCTCCCGCGCCCAGTCGATGGACGTGCTGTCCTCGCAGGCGGCGGTGGCCGGCTACTATGTCGGATTGCGGGCGGCCAGCCTGGCCAGCGGCTTTTTCCCGATGCTGACCACCGCCGCCGGCACCATCCGCCCCTCCAAGGTGGTGATCGTTGGCGCTGGCGTGGCCGGTTTGCAAGCCATCGCCACCTGCCGCCGGCTCGGCGCGATGGTCGAGGCCTATGACATTCGTCCCGCCGCCCGCCAGGAAATCGAATCGCTGGGGGCGAAGATGATCGACACCGGCGTGAATGCGGCTGCCGAAGGCGGCTACGCCCGGGAACTGACCGCGGAAGAAAAGCAGAAACAGGCCGACGTACTGGC
>JBDHRB010000054.1:0-9518 GCA_039807355.1 Candidatus Competibacteraceae bacterium | reverse complement strand
CCGCTCCAACTCATCCGCGCAGCGCACGACAACCCGCAACGCCGGTTGACCGACCCGCACAATATCGCCCTCCGGTATCTGCGGCAGATATCGTCCCCAGCGCCAAAGCGCGAGCGCCAGTCCCGCGCCGATCAAAACCGGCCAGAACGCCGCCCAGAGTATTTTCGGCTGAAGCGCCTCATCAACGCCGCCGATTCCGGTCGTCAAATACAGCGCCCAAGGAATCCCGATCGCGGCAACAAACATCAACAGCCAGGGGAAAGCCAATCCGACCGGCGCCGATGCGGATGGAGCGGGCGCGGCGCTGGTCGCCAACCGCTGCAAAAAATGCAGCATCAATAGTGTAGTGCCAATTGCGGAAGCGGTCGCCAGCCATTCCACCAATCCATCGCCGAAAATCGGTTTTGTCGCCAATTTCGCCAGCGCCCCGCCGGTCAGCGGCAGCCCGCCCATGCCTAACGCCAGAATCGCCGCCGGGGCCAGCACCCACCAGAGACGGCGCGGCCCGGTCGCGGCGGTCACGCCGACTGCAAGAAAGAGTGCGCCCTTGGCCAGCAGATGGTGCGCCGAGTAGAAGGTTGCGGCCACTATGGCGCTATTCTGCCCGGCGGCCAGCCCCATGCCGAACAACGCCGCGATGACGCCCATTTGACTGACGCTGGAATAGGCCAGCACCGTCTTCGGATTGGATTGGGTGATGCCGATGATGACGCTGTAAAACGCGGTGAGGAACCCGATCACGGTCAGCGCAACTCCCCAATCGGGCAGCGGCGTGTCGAACGGCAGGAAGCGGATCAGGCCGATGACGCCAGCCTTGATAATCACGCCGCTGAGTACCGCCGAGGCCGGCATGGGCGCTGCCGGATGAGCAATCGGCAGCCAGACATGCAGCGGCACCAGCCCCATTTTCAGCCCAAAACCGGCGATCAACAATGCCAGCGCCGGATCGCGCCAGGGCGATGTCGGCAGCGCCGCCAGCGCTTCGCGGATCGCCAGGCTGTCGCCGGGAATGGCGCTGGCCAGCAGCACGAAGCCCATCAGCAGGAAAATTTCCCCCAACAAGGCCAGCGCCAGATAAATGATTCCGGCGCGCCGCGCCTTGGGCGTGCCGTCGAACACCACCAAACCGTAGGCGGCCAGACTGAGCAGGGCGAAGGTCAGGTAGAAGGTGAACAGGTCCGCGGCGACAAACACGCCCAGACTGCCAATCAGGGTTAGCAACCAATAGATCGAGAAGCGCCCCAGATTCGGCTGACCGCGCAGATAGGTTGCGGCATACAGGCCCGCCATACTCCACAGCAGTGCGGCGACGCCGAGCAGCACCGCGCCCGGCGCGTCGAGAACCAAAGTCAGGTGCAAGCGATCTTCGTTGAATACCCAGGGCGGACGGTTCACCGCCAGCAACGCCGTGACCAGGGCCGGCAGCGGCGCGAAGACGAACAGGGTTGGCATCCGCTCGCGCAGCGTCCGCGACGCGCAGGCCAGCAGCAGCGCGACCGGCGTCGCAAAAGAAATGAGCAACAACAGTTCGCTACGGATCATGGCAAGCCCATCCCGGCTTTCGCCAAGCGCCCGATTTGCACCAGATCAAAGGCTCCTAGCCGCACAAAGCCGAGCAGCACCGAACAGAGCGCCAGCGCCAATGCCACGACTTCCCGGTAGTGGGAGACCGGGGCGCGCAAGGTGACGGATTGGCGCGAGCCGAACAGCGCCGGGGCGAGTACCCGGAACAAATAACCACCGGTGAGCAGTCCGCCGCCGAGAATCACCAGCGCCCACCACCATTGCCCGGTCTCAATCGTCGCCATCAACAACAGCCATTTCGCCGCAAAACCGCCGCTCGGCGGCAATCCCATCAACGACATGCCCGCTAGGGCAAAAGCCAGCACGGTGATCGGCAACGCCCGGCCAATGCTGCTCAGATCGGCGATGCGGTCGTGGCCGAGCGCTTGGGCGATCAATCCCGCCGCCATAAACATCGCCGCCTTGGCGAAGGCGTGGGAAACCGCCTGAAGAACTCCGCCGCTCCACGCGCTGGTCGAAACGACGCTCGCTGTCAATGCGCTGGACAGGTCCGGCGCGGCGAATGCCAGCGATTCCGGGCGGGCGATCAGCGGGAAGATCAGGAACAAATAACCGATCTGCGCCACCGTTGAATAGGCGATCAGCAACTTCAACCGGGCTTGCCGCAACGCCAGCACGCTGCCAAACAGAATCGCCGCCGCGCCCAGCGCCGCCAAAATCTGCGCCGCGCTCGGATTCATCAACGCCGGCATCACATCGAACCAGAGCCGCACAATCAGGAACAGCGAGGCTTTGATGACCAGAGCGGACAAAATGGCGCTGGCCGCTGCCGGCGCACCGGCATGAGCCGGCGGCAGCCAGAAATGCAGGGGAAACAGCGCGGTTTTGGCCATTAGCCCTGTAGTCATCAACGCGGCGGCGGCCCAGGCCACTGGTTCGGGGCGCACCCGCTCCGCCAGCAAGCCAATATCCAGCGTGCCATAAGCGCCATAGAGCAGCACCGCGCCGAGCAGGTAAAGTACCGAACCGAGCAACGCAAACAGCAGATAACGCAGCCCGGCGGCCAAGGTCTTGGCGCTGCCTTCGAGACAGACCAAGGGAATCGCGGAAAAGGTCAGCAGTTCCAGTGCGACAAACAGACTGAACAGGTCATTACTGAGAAATACCAGATTCAGTGCGCCCCACAAGGTCAACAACAGCGCCCAAAAGATCAGGGATTTACGGGTCTCCGCCTGCCCCGGCGCAACGCAAAATTCAGCGCGGGCGAAAATTCCGGTTGCCCCGACCACCACCGCCGTGGTCAGAATAAAAATCGCCGACAGCCCGTCCGCCC
Source organism: Candidatus Competibacteraceae bacterium (assembly GCA_039807355.1). Lineage (GTDB taxonomy): Bacteria > Pseudomonadota > Gammaproteobacteria > Competibacterales > Competibacteraceae > UBA2383. The sequence goes on along the minus strand of JBDHRB010000054.1, from coordinate 6,661 downwards.
GCAACGCCACGCCCAGCGGCGGAGTCCAGCCGCCCAGGTAGTAAACCAGCGCGTCATCGGCGCGGATCACGCTGACCGCCAGCGCCGCCGCGACCGCCAGGCCCAGCGGGGCCAGCCACAAGGTGATGCGGCCCGCAGAGCGCCCGCCCATCACCAGCGTCAGCAACAGACCAGCCACCGGCAGAATCAGTGCCAGTACCAACAAATTGGCGGGGTCGTGGATCATGAATCAACGCTCGGCGCGGCTGGAGGCGGTTCATCCAGCGCGGTCTGGCCGGTGGCCTGGAACAGGCGCAGCAACAACGCCACTGCCAGCGCCGTCGCAGCGAAGGCGACCACCAGTCCGGTAATCACCAGCGCCTGCGGGACTGGATCGCTGTTTAGCCCAGCACTTGCGCTGCGCCGGGCGATCACGCCGAACAGCAGGAAAACGCCGCTGCCGAGCAGATTGAACGCCAAAATTTTACGCAGCGGCTGGGGATCGACGATCAGGCCGAATAACCCGAAACCGATCAAAACCGCGCTGCTCAACCCAAACAGAGTGGTGACGCTGATCATGGTTGCATCCTCGTCGGCGGCCCGGCGACCAGCAGGGTCAGCGCGACGGCAATCGAAACGGTCAACACCAGCTCAATGATGATTATCAACGGCTTGGCGTAGCCCTCTGGATAAGCCAAAAAGGCGTCGGCCCAGCCGATCCCGACCAGGCCGATCACCAGAAACACCGCAGCAGCGGCAATTAGCGATCCCCGCAATCCGCGTTGATGGATCGAAGGTGCCTCCGCTAATCCGGCCAGCAAAACCAGAACCCACATCGCGGCCAGCACCGCGCCGCCCTGAAACGCGCCGCCGGGATGATCCGCCCCATTCCAACACAGGTAAATCCCGACAACGATTCCGAACGGCGGCAACGTCCGAGCCATCAGGGTCAGCGCCCCGTCTGGACGCGGATCGCGCAGGATCGGCGCACCGCCCCAATCTCTATCTGCGGCCAGCGACCAGACGCCGAGCAGCGCGGGCAGCAACACCACCGCTTCCAGAAAGGTGTCAATGGCGCGATAAGCGACCAGCACCCCGGTAATCGGATTGCCGAGTCCCAGGTCCGCAAGATGCGCAACCACTGCCGGGGCCAGGGTCGGCGCAGGTTCCGGCAAGCGCAGCACCAGCGCCGCCAGCCCCGCCGTGACCAACAGGCACAACCCGCCCGCCGCCCATTTCAGTGCGCGGCCCGGCGGCGCAGCAGCGGTTTTGCCAGGACGCAGACGCGCCGTCGCGCTCAACAACAACAAACCGGTCAAACCGCTGCCAACCGCCGCCTCGGTCAGCGCCACATCCGGTGCGGCGAGCCGCACCCACACCAGCGCCAGCAACAACCCATAGGCGACAAAGCTGATTACGGCGGCAAAGGCGTCGCGCACCGCCAGACTCCAACCGGCCACCGCCAAAACCAGCAAGACCAAACCGACATCGACTGCGAACGCCAGCGTCATGTCGGCGGCCCTGCGTCCCGCGCCGCCCGCGCCATCAGTTGACTGACCGTAGTGGCGGCGAACAGGCCGATCAGCCAAACCGCCATCAGCTTGAACGCGCCGAACGGCCACGCCACCTGCGGCAACAGGCCCACCACAATCAGGCCCAGACCGAGGTTATCGGCCTTGGTCAGCGCGTGCAGGCGGGCGAGGAAAAAAAAGGCGCCGACTGATACCGCGCCCATCGTAAACAGGTCTAAAACCAAGCTCATCAACGGTGGGTTTCCTTGGATGAATCATCGTCCGGGCGGGAAGCGCCCTGCACGAAGGCCACTGAAGCGAAAGCGGCCAGCAATGCCAACACCAGGGCGACATCAATCGCCGCGTCGGTGTTGGTCGCTGCGCCCAGCAATAACAACGCGGCAATGCCGCCCGCGCCCAGCAGTTGCGCCGCCATCATCCGGTCGGCGGCGGCGGGGCCACGCAGGATCCGGATCAGTCCCAAAGCGACCAGCGCCAGCACCAGCGCCGCGACAGTCAGCAGAAAGTCAGCGATCTCCATCGGCTCCTCCGAGCGCACTGGTGAACAGGGCCTCGTCTATCGCCAGTTGCGCCGCTACTGGCTGTTCGACATCCAGGCAGTGATAAACCAGCGCACCGCGTTCATCAACGCCAGCGGGCAGCGTTCCCGGCAACGCGCTGGTGAAGGCGCAAAAGGCGTTGCGGGCCGGGCCGGGCGCAAGGCGCGTCGGATAGGCGATCAAGCCGGGGCGCAACGGCAAGCGTGGATCAAGCGCCCGCCGGGCGACATCCCAACCGCCGCTGAGTGACTGGCGGATAAAGCGCCACGCCAACTGGGCCAGCGCCGCGTAGCGCAAACGGCCATGGTCTGGCGGCGACAGGCGCAGACTGGCCCAAGTTGCAGCGGCGGCAGTCGCCCCTCCGGCGACCAGATCAACCGGATCAGGCCCGATCAGCACCAGCCAGAACCCCAGAAAACCCAGCCCTCTAATCAGCACGGTGTGCACGACAAAATGGTTCATGGCAAACATCGGCCCTACAAAAGGTCATTGAGCGCAATACCGACGCCCACCGCGTTTTGATTCCAGTTATAGTCAATCAGGCTGTCTCCATAACCGGAAAAGAGTTGAAAATAGCCGCGAACGGAACCCAGTAAACGGGGCGTGGTCCAGGTGAACTGCGCCGCGCCCTTGCCGGTATTAAAGTTGCCGCGCCCCATTAGGGTAAAACTGTGGTCATGCCACTTATAAAGCGCGGTGATGTCGCCATGGCCGTAGTAGTCGGTAATATCCGGGTTGTCGTCCTTGCCCTCATCTTCCTCGATGCGATACCACGGTCGGATTAACAGCGCGAAGTTGTCGCGCTCAATGCCGAACTCGGCGAAAATTCGATCCCAACTCCGCGACAGCGCATCCGAGCGGCCATTCGACTGGTGGTTGTATCCGACATTGAACAATCGCCAGTGAAATCCGCCGAAGCTCACATCCGGGCGGTAGCTTAAAATCAGCTCCGGCATGTAGTTGGTTTCCCGAAACGGGCGGGAAATCTCGCCGTTATAAATCTGCCACTGACTCTGCTGGGTATAACCCGCCCAAGCGCCCCAACGCCGATCTTCACTCGCCCACAGCCGCGCCTTGAAACTAATCTGGAAACGCGCCTCAGTGGAGTCGATATCCTCGACCGGCATACCTAACTTATCAAACAGCTTATTAAACGGCTCAACATTAATATCGTCAGTATAGCGGGCGATTTGCAGGTAATTCTGTCGGTAAAAACTGATGTTGTAGACGCTGGAATCGGCGTTAAAGCCCCAGGCGGCGTCGATCATCGACGGCGCAGCCGACGCTGCAACTGTGCTGGAATCCGGCTTTGTCGCTGCTTCCGCCGCCGCAGTGGAACCTGCGGTTGCTGCAACATCGCCGGCAACGGCCGGTGGCGCGGACGGAAGCGGTTTTGCCCCAGGCGCTGACTGCGGCGCGGTTGTAGTCAGGCGTTCACTCAGGCGGTCATAACAGGCCAGCCGTTCTGTGCCGGAGATGATCGCTGCGCATTCGGCAAGGCCGGGCGGGGCCGTCTGTGCGAAGGCGACGCCAACGCTGAAGCAAAGAACGGCCAGCAACGCCGCCGAACGATGTAAAGGAAGAACCATGAACTTTCTGCCTTGGCAGGTTGAGAATTGAGCGTGAACGCGCCGCCTTTCCGGCAAGCCGCGCGGAGAGAAGGGATAGGCTTATAGCATATCAGCGGTTATGCTGCCCAACACCTTTGTACACCCGCGACACTTGTTGGCGACGATGCGCTTGGATACCGTGTTCAGACGCTGTATCCCGAAATTATGAATCAGATTAACGCCATCTCGTTGCGGCCCAGAGACAGACTTATCATCCGCGATCCGGTGGATTTCTAAACCCTTTCAGTCAACCGCGCTGGCTCGAAACCGGCGCGGTTCTTTGTGGCGCTGCTTTGGATTTGACCAATGACTCTGCAAACCCGATGGATTATTGCGTTTACGCTGCTGTGCATTGCGGCGGCCCTGCTGCTGCCCGCCGTGCCGCAATCTTTGGAATACCACCATTTCGCCGATCAGCGCGATTTGTTGGGAATCCATAATTTTCTCGATGTGGTCTCGAATCTGGCCTTTCTGGTCGTTGGCGTAGCGGGGTTGACCATCGTTTTCACCGGGCGGACGCGCTTCGAGTTCAACAGCGAACGCTGGCCCTACGCGGTGTTTTTTCTCGGCGCGCTGCTCACCGCGCTGGGATCGGGGTATTACCATCTGGCCCCGGACAATGAAACGCTGTTCTGGGACCGCCTGCCGATGACTATTGCCTTCATGGGATTGGTCGCCAGCCAGATTGTGGACCGGATCCATCTTCGGGCGGGATTGCTGTTGCTGGTCCCGATGCTGCTGCTGGGCGCGGCGTCGGTGATTTACTGGCGGGCGACCGAGCAGGCCGGCGCGGGCAATGTCCTGCCCTACGGGATTTTGCAAGGCTACGCGGTAGTGATTGTGCTGTTGCTGGCGTCGCTGAGTCCGTCGCGCTATACGCGAGGCCACGATCTCTACTGGGTGTTCGGCTGGTATGTCCTGAGCAAGCTGCTGGAAACTTTTGACGCTCAGGTGCTGGAATTTTTCGGCGGGGTGGTCAGCGGCCACACTCTGAAGCACCTTGCGGCGGCCCTCGCCGGCTTGACCGTCTGCTCGATGTTGCTGCGCCGGACTCTGAAGGAATCCGACCAAAAACGCGCATAGGTTGGGTGGATCAGGCGTTACGCGCTGCATCCGCCAAGGCCAGACCGGATCGGCCCGCAGGCAACCGCCTAAATCCAGTGTTCATCCGCGGTAAACGAAACGGCCATCCATTGATACGCCTCCGGGTTGCCAATCGCCTCACTGATTTCCTGACGAATGGCGTCTAACTGCGCGATGCCGCTCAGGGGAAAATCTACCGGCGCAACAATATAAATCTCGATGAAATAAGCGCGCCCGACCTTGGCCACGTAGCTGGTGTACTTGCGGAAGCCGTGGCGCTCGATCACGACATCCATCGCCGTGCGCACCGCCTGATCCAGCTTGGGCGGCGTAATCAGCAGGATTTCCTTCAGGGCGCGGCGCACGGTCTTGATCGGCACCGTGATCAGATACAGGCTCAACAAGGCCAATACGCTGGGGTCTACATAAGGCGCAAATGGCGCAAAGCGCGTTCCCTTGATCGCCCAGGCCAGCGCAAACGCCGCCAGCAAGGCGCTGGCGATCAGGGCGGACATCAACCAGCTCTGGGTGTCGAGACGCAGCAGTTCGGAGCGAACCCGCCGATTCTCCCGACGTTCGTAGACATACATGCTGAAGGTGACAATGCAGGCGGCGGCGGCATAGCCGAGCGCCCAATCCAGCTCCAGTTCGCGCCCGCCCTCCAGAAAACTGCCGACCGCGTTGATGAACGCATACAGGCACAGGAACATCAGCACGCTGCCGTTGAAGGCCAGCACCATCGGTTCGATATGCCAGTAGCCGTACTGAAAGCGCCGGTCGCCTTCACGCTGCACCAGTCGCGCCGCGGTCAGCGCCAGCAGCAGCACCAGGGTGTCGATCACTGAGAACAGACCGTCAAAAACGATGGACTGCGATCCCGATACCAGACCCAGCAACACCCCGGCGCTGGCAAAAGCCACCGTGACGCCAATCGAGCGCTTGAGCAGCTTTTGCTCGGCCTCAGATGGAGTCATGCGCTGGAGCCTCCGACTGCGCAACCTCTTTCGCGCTATCGGTCGCGTCCCTGGCAACAGCGGGAGGAGTCGCCCGGAACCAGGTGACGTAGAGCGTCGGCAAGAACACCAATGTGAGCAGCGAGGCCACCAGCAAGCCGCCCATGATCGCGTAGGCCATGGAACCCCAGAATACGGTGGGCGCAATCGGGATCATGCCCAGCACTGTTGACAGGGCAGTCAACATGATGGGCCGAAAACGCGAACTGCTCGCCTCCACCACCGCATCCCAAACGGATTGACCGGCATTGCGTTCCGCCTCGATCTGGTCGATCAGGATCACCGCATTTTTCGCAATCATGCCGATCAGCGCCAGAATGCCGAGAATGGCAACGAAGCCCAGCGGCTTGCCGGACAACAACAGAGCCGCCACCACGCCGATCAGGCCGAGCGGCACCAGACTCAGCACCATGAACAGACGCTGGAAGCTCTTAAGCTGGAAGATCAGCAAGGTCAGCATCATCAACAACATCAGCGGGATCACTGCGAACACCGAGGCTTGCGAATTGGCGCTCTCTTCGACTGAGCCGCCGACCTCAATCCGATAACCGGCGGGCAGCGTCGCGTTCAATTCAGCGATAGCGTCGGTCAGGTCGGAAACCACTGCTTCGGGCAGCGCCCCAGGAGCGACATCGGCCTGGACGGTCAAAGTCGGCAAGCGGTCGCGCCGCCACACCAGAGGGAAGTCTTGCTCATATTCAAAGGTGGCGAATTGGGCAAGCGGAATGGTGCGCCCGTCCGGCATCGACACCGGCAGGGTGCGCAGGGTCTCAATCGACAAACGCTGGCCGCCCTGCTCGCGCACCACCACATTGATCAGATAAATATCGTCGCGCACCTGGGTAACGGTCGTTCCAGAAATATTGGCGTTGAGCGCGGCGGACACCGCCTGCGAACTCAGCCCC
>JBDHRB010000053.1:0-9550 GCA_039807355.1 Candidatus Competibacteraceae bacterium | reverse complement strand
AGCCCCGACGTTGGGCGCGGTAATAGGCGGCTTCGGCAATCCAGGACTGGCGCAGCTCCGCCGGGGGTTGGATGGGTGAGGCGGGTCGGGTCAGCGACATGACGATTCTCCAAGGTGAAGGATATTGGCGCTTATCCTAACCCATGGAAAATCCGCTCGGCTAGGTGATTGACGCCGCCGGATTGCGGCGGCGCGGCATTCACGCCAAACGTCCCTCGCGGAAATCGCTCAACGCCTGATAGATTTCCTGCTCGGTGTTCATCACAAACGGGCCATACTGGGCAATCGGCTCATTCAAGGGCTGTCCGGCGATCAACAGCGCCTTGGCCGCTTCCGCAGTTTCGATCACCACGCCCTCTGCTTCAGGATCATTGGCCAAAATCGCCAGACGTTGTGCTGGAATTGCGCTGCCGGCAATCGTCACTGCGCCGCGATACACATAAACAAAAGCATTCTGTTCGGCGGGCAGCCTCTGGGTGAAACGCGCTCCAGCGGGCAAATCCAAATCCAGATACAGCGGCGCGGTGGCTTCCCGGCGGACCGCCCCGCTCACGCCATGACTCTCCCCGGCAATCACCGTGACCGCGACCCCGGCGGCGGTGATGAATTTCGGCAGGTCCGCCGCAGCAAAATCACGATACCAGGGCGCAATCATCTTGTCGCGGGCCGGCAGGTTCAGCCAAAGCTGGAAGCCTTCCATCACCCCTTTTTCCTGCTGCGGAATCTCGGAATGAATCACCCCGCGCCCGGCGGTCATCCATTGCACGCCGCCATTTTCCAGCAACCCTTCATGGCCGGCGCTGTCCCGATGGCGCATCCGCCCGGCGATCATGTAAGTGATGGTTTCAAAACCCCGGTGCGGATGATCGGGAAAGCCGGCCAGATAATCCTCCGGCTGATCGCTGCCAAAGGCGTCGAGCATCAGGAATGGATCAAGCCGGTGCTGAAGGGATTGCGTCAACACCCGGGTCAGCTTCACCCCGGCGCCGTCGGAGGTGGCCTTGCCGGTCACCTGGCGCTCGACCGGGCGCGACCGAGTGATGCGTTGTTCTTCGATTCGATGCAGAGCGGTCATCGGATACTCCTCGGATGGTCAGGTTCAGACTAAAGCGGCAATATCGGTTTCAGCCTCGGCCAGGCCCTGTTGCGCGGCCTCAACGCCCATATTCAGACCTTCGGCGTAGATGAACTGCACGTCGGTCATGCCCAGGAAGTTCAAGACGGTTTGCAGATAGAGGGCTTGGGTGTCGATTCCGGCATCCCGATAACGCCCGCCCCGCGCCAGCGCCACATAAACCTTTTTGCCCTTGAGCAGTCCTTCCGGCCCGTTCGCGGTATAGCGGAAGGTGACGCCGCTGCGGGCCAGGGCGTCGATCCAGGTCTTGAGCTGCACCGAGACACCGAAGTTATACATCGGCGCACCGATCACCAACACGTCGGCGGCCTGCGCCTCGGCGATCAGCGCATCATCCAGGGCGACCCGGGCCGCCTGTTCCGGGGTGCGCTGTTCCGCCGGGGTGAACAGGGCGGTGAGCGCCGCTTCATCGAGCATCGGATGCGGCTGGCGGGCCAGATCGCGCACGAACAAACGCGCCTCAGGATGTTCGGCGCGCAACCGGGCGACGATTTGATCGGCGATGCGGGTGGAATGCGCCCCTTCACGGCGGGCGCTGGCATTGATTTGCAGAATGTTCATCAGGTTTCTCCTTCAGATCGGTGAGGGCTTAAGCCATACTGTATTGATTGCAGAAACTGAAGAGAAGCCGTTAAAACGGATTATATTGTGCAGAATGTGGAACAATTCACCGCCAATGATTTGCTGATTTTCGCCCGGATCGCCGAGGCGGGCAGTTTCAGCCGCGCCGCCGAACGGCTCGGTTTGCCGAAATCGACGGTCTCGCGGCGCATCACCTTGTTTGAAGAGCGTTTGGGCGAACGGCTGATGTTGCGCAGCACCCGGCGCTTGACCCTGACTGAGTTCGGCGAGGGTTTGCTGGAACACGCCCGCCAAGTGGTGGCGGAAGTGGAAGCGGTTCAGGCGCTGGCTGCGCATCGCCAGGCCCGACCCAGCGGGCGGTTGCGCGTGTCCATGCCCAGCGATTTCGCCAATTTGTTATTAAGCGAGATGCTGGCGGCATTCATCGCCCTGCATCCGGCGGTGACGGTCGAACTGGACTTGTCGCCACGGCGCGTCGATCTGCTTGGAGAAAATTTCGATATCGCGGTGCGCATGGGCGCCCTGCCGGATGATGCGCTGCTGGCCGCCCGGCGGATCGCGGTGTTTCCAATCAGTCTGTATGCGGCCCCGGCTTATTTGGCGGAACAGGGCGATCCCGCAGCACCGGAGGAGTTGATGGATCACCAAACCTTGCGCTTGCTGGAACGCAATGGCGAAGTCGCGTGCTGGACCCTGATCAGCGGCGCACAACGCTGGCAAGGACAACCGGCGCGGCGAACCCTGGCCAATTCCCCGGAATTGCTCATCCGCCTGGCCAGCGCCGGAGCCGGAATCGCCGCCGCGCCGGATTATTTCGCTGCGCCCAGCGTGCGCCGTGGAGAACTGCGTCGGGTGTTGCCGGCCTGGTGCTTGCCGGCGCATCCGGCCTGGGCGGTGTTTCCAGGTCGCCGCCTGATGCCGGCCAAGACCCGGGCGTTTATCGATATGCTGGAAACGGCTCTGAACGGCGCTGCGCCGCGTTGAACGCGGGTATTCCGTGTTGACCTGGACGCGCTGGCGCTGGCGCTATCGCACTGATCGCCATCGCCACCGGCGCAGAGTGTCGTCGCCAGGCAAAGCCGCCTTTTTCAGCTTGAATTAAGGAACAAGGCTCACACTAAAATTCCCTACAAAACCCAGGGGGAAATGATGATGTTGAAACCTGTAGTTCCTTTTTTATTGAGCATGGCTGCGTTAACCAGCGTTGCGCTGGCCGCTGAAGGTCCCTGGCAGGCATTGCCGGACAAAGCGCCGGCCCCCGCTGACAACCCAACGACTGAAGCCAAGGTTACGCTGGGCAAGATGCTGTATTTCGATACCCGCTTTTCATCGACCGGCACCGTGTCCTGTTTCTCCTGCCACAACGTGATGGAAGGCGGCGACGACCATCGTCCGACCTCCATCGGCGTCCACGGTCAAGTGGGCGGGCGCAATGCGCCGACCGTCTGGAACGCCGCTTTCCATTCCGCGCAGTTCTGGGATGGCCGCGCCGCTACGCTTGAGGATCAGGCGAAAGGCCCCCCGACCAATCCGATTGAGATGGGCATGAAGGACCTGAACGCCACGATTGGCCGGATTCAGAAAATTCCCGGCTACCAGCCTTACTTTACTGCGGCATTTGGCAAGGGCGATGTCGTGACCATGGATAACGCGGTCAAAGCTATCGCGGCCTATGAACGCACCCTGATCACGCCCAACAGCCCTTATGATCGCTATGTCAAGGGCGACAAGAACGCGATGACCGCGCAACAGATTCGGGGCATGGAGACCTTCGCCAAAACCGGCTGCACGGCCTGCCACTCTGGTCCCGCGTTCAGTGGTCCAATCAATCTCGCCCCTGGTCAGGGGTTCCTGATGAAATTTCCGACCTTCCCCGGCAGTGCTTACGACACGCAGTACAAGCTGACCGAGGATTTGGGCCGCTACACCGTCACCCAGCAGGAGGCGGACAAAAATCTGTGGCGGGTGCAAACGCTGCGGAATCTGGCTTACACCGCCCCGTACTTTCATAACGGTTCGGTCAAGAGTCTGGACGAAGCGGTGCGGGTCATGGCCAAGACCCAGCTCAATAAAGAACTCAGCGCGGGTGAAGTAAAGGATATTGTGGCGTTCCTCGGCGCGCTGGATGGTCCATTCCCGGAACAGACCATGCCCAGACTGCCGCCCACCCCCGGTGATTTGCTGACAGAAAATTAAGCCCCATCCGCTGTAAATACCCCTCCCCCTTTAAATAGTGATCAAAGGGGGAGTAAAAGAGAGTTTCCGACTCAGGAACCCCGGCTTTCCTTCTTTATTTTTTTCTCCGCCTTTTTCTCCTTCAGGGTTTTCGTCGGTTTCTTCTTTGATTCCTTTTTAATATCAGCGCCTTTACTCATGACTGCACTCCTGCTGGTTGCGGTTAAAATCGCCATGCTTGTTGGCATGGAACGAAGATTATTGCCGGGAAATCACTATTCTGGTTGACCAGAAACCCCTGAGTTTATCGCCAGACTGGCGAATCAACACCGTCTAAATTTGAGAATCTGCTGATTATTCGCCAATGATGTCCACATTGACATAATCCCCGCCTCCGGTTCGGTAAATATCCACCCGAATCAACGGTTGCCCATTAACGATGCTCCGATAAGCCCCCGGCGAGGTCTGGCCTCGAGATAGAAATTGCTGCAACAGTTCACGATTGCTGGCGTTCTGGAAAAAATAATCGTTTTGATCCTCTGCATCGCGCATCCCGAATTTGTGAAAATTGGCGCGATCCTGACGAATAATCAGCGCTGGCGAAGTCAGGCGTTGGCCGGACGAATTGAAATGATCGTTGGCGCTCAGACGCGCAACGTAGCTTTCCACCAATTGATCCGCCCACGCTGGCGGATTCGCCATTAGCAACAAAACCCACAGCAACCCGGTTTTCTTCATGACGCCCCTCACAGCAGTTGATCAGCGATCAGGCCCGCGCCGTCCATGATGCGCTAGCCACGGATTTTCTCCAGCAGCGCCTCAATTTCGCTCGCTCTAGCTTCCGCATCCGGCAGCTCCTTGATAAAGCGTAGCTTATCCCGACCGTCCAGTTGATAAATTCTGGATTGCCGCTGAATCAGCGCCACCAGTTTTGCCGCGTCCACTTTCGGCTCCGGCCCAAAAATCAGCCGCCCGCCTTTCGCGCCCGCTTCGATTTTCTTCACGCCGACCGGCAGCGCCTGCAATTTCAGCCCAGTCACCCGAAACAAAGTTTTTACCGGAATCGGCAACAGCCCGAAGCGGTCGATCATTTCCACCTGCAATTCGCGCAATTCGCCTGGATCGCCGGCGCTGGCGATGCGCTTGTAGAGAATCAACCGGCTGTGGACATCGGGCAAATAGTCGTCGGGAATCAGCGCCGCACTTTGCAGGTCGATCTCCGGGCCATGATCCAGCGGACGATCCAGCTCCGGGATTTTACCGGCTTTCAACGCTCGCACTGCCCGCTCCAGCAAATCCATATACAGGCTGAATCCGACTTCGTGAATCTGGCCGCTTTGCGCTTCGCCGAGCAGTTCGCCGGCGCCGCGAATTTCCAGATCATGGCTGGCCAATAGAAAGCCTGCGCCCAAATCTTCGAGGGATTCAATCGCTTCAAGACGCTTGATCGCGTCGGCGGTCATTAGCGATTTCGGCGGCACGATCAAATACGCATAGGCGCGATGGTGCGAACGGCCCACCCGCCCGCGCAACTGATGCAATTGCGCCAGACCGAGCTTATCGGCGCGGTGGATCAAAATGGTATTGGCGCTGGGCACGTCAATCCCCGATTCAATAATCGTGGTGCAAACCAGCAAGTTGCAGCGGCGATGGTAGAAATCCAGCATCACCTGCTCCAGGTCGCGCTCGCGCATCTGGCCGTGAGCGACGGCAATTCGCGCTTCCGGGGCCAATTCCGCCACCTGCGCGGCCATGCGCTCAATCGTCTCCACTTCATTGTGCAGGAAATAAATCTGTCCGCCGCGCTTCAATTCGCGCTGGCAGGCTTCCCGAATCGTCGCCGGATTCCACTGCCCGACAAAGGTCTTGACCGCCAGCCGTCCCGCCGGCGGGGTGGCGATGATCGACAAATCGCGCAGCCCGGCCATAGCCATGTTCAGGGTGCGCGGAATCGGCGTCGCGGTCAGGGTCAGCAGGTCTACTTCGGTACGCAGCGCCTTCAACCGTTCCTTGTGGCGCACGCCGAAACGATGCTCCTCATCGACGACGACCAGCCCCAGTTGCCTGAATTTGACCCCGCCCTGCAACAGTTTGTGCGTGCCGATCAAAATATCGACCCGGCCCTCGGCCAGCGCCTGCAACGTCTCCGCCTGCTGTTTCGGCGAGCGAAACCGCGAGAGCAATTCAATGCGCACCGGCCAGTCGGCGAAGCGATCCAGGAAATTCTGATAATGCTGCTGGGCCAACAGGGTGGTCGGCGTTAGCACCGCAACCTGCCGCCCGTCCTGCACCGCGACGAAGGCGGCGCGCATCGCCACTTCGGTTTTGCCAAAGCCGACATCGCCGCACACCACCCGATCCATTGGCTTACCGCAGCGCAGATCAGCGATCACCGCTGCAATCGCGGCTTGCTGGTCGGCGGTTTCCTCGAATGGAAACCCGGCGGCGAACGCGGCGTAATCCGCGTCATTCAAGGCGAAAGCATGACCGGGACGCGCTTCACGGCGGGCGTACAGGTCGAGCAGTTCCGCCGCCGCGTCATTGACCCGTTCCGCCGCCTTGCGCCGGGCCTTCTCCCACTGCCCGCTGCCCAGTTTATGCAACGGCGCATTTTCCGGCGATGCGCCGGTGTAGCGACTGAGCCGATGCAGGTCCGCGACCGGCACATAGAGGCGCTCATCGCCGGCGTATTCTACGACCACAAATTCGCCGTCGATGCCCGCCGCGTTCAACCGTTGCAGACCGGCATAGCGGCCAATTCCGTAATACTCATGCACCACTGGCGCACCCGGACTGAGGTCGGTCAAATCCCGAAGAATCGTTTCAGGATCGCGGCTCGGCGTCCGCCGCCGGGTTTGTCGCGCCCGCTCGCCATACAACTGCGCTTCGGTAATGATCGCCAATGGCGGCTCGGTCAGGAGCAATCCCTGCTCCAGCGGCGCGACCGTCAATCCCAGGCGCACTTCATCCCGGGCCAGAAATTCCGCCCAGCCGGAACACACTATCGGCTGCACCCCATAACCGCGCAGCGTATCCAACAACACCTCGCGCCGCCCCGCCGATTCAGCGGCGATCAGGGTGCGTCCGGGAAAGTCCGCCAGGAACCGCTCCAACAATTCAGCAGGCCGTTCCTGGCGCGGCTGCAAGGGCAAAAATGGCGGCGGCTGGGTCGGGTAGCACACTCCGCCTTGCTCGGCAGCGCCGAGTTCCACGCGCAGATAACGCCTCAGCGCCTGCTCCACCTGAGCGGCTTGCACAAACAGCGCTGGCGGCGGCAATAGCGGGCGCTCCAGGTCATAGCGACGCTGTTCGTAACGTTCCATGATCTGCTCCTGAAACGCCGCCATTGCCGCGTCAACCCCCTCCAGACGAATCACCAGCGTGCTGTCCGGCAAATGGTCAAACAGCGTCGCCGCCGGTTCAAAAAACAGCGGCAGGTAATACTCAATCCCGCCCGGCGCGTGACCGGCGCTGACTTCCCGGTACATCAGGCTGCGCTGCGGATCGCCTTCGAATTGACGCCGCCAGTTTTGCCGGAAGCGGGTGATGGATTCCTTGTCCAGGGCAAACTCCCGCGCCGGCAACAATTCAATGTGCGCCGCCTTGTCCACCGACAATTGGGTATCCGGGTCAAAATCGCGGATGCTCTCCACCGTGTCGTCGAACAGTTCGATGCGATAGGGCCGGGCCGCGCCCATTGGAAACAGATCGAGAATCGAACCGCGCACGGCAAACTCGCCGCGCTCGGCCACCTGGGACACGCAAGCGTAACCGGCGGCTTCCAGGCGCTGCCGGAAGGCGTCCAGCTCCAGGCGCTCGCCGACCTTGAGCAATAACGCATAACGATCCAGATAATCACGCGGCGCGAGGCGCTGCATCAGCGTCGCCGCCGGAGCAACCAGCACGCCGCGCCGCCGCTGCGGCAACCGATATAAAGCCGCCAGACGCTGGGAAATGATGTCCTGGTGCGGTGAGAATCCGTCGTAGGGCAGGGTTTCCCAGTCCGGGAAGGCGAGAATCTCCAGCGCCGTCCCGCCGAAGGTGCGCAATTCGCTTTCCAGACGGGCGGCGCTCTGGCTGTCGGGGACCAACACCAGGATCAGCCCGCGAAATCGGGTTGCGGCGGCGATCAGCAGGGCCGAGGCCGCGCCGTGTAACCCGCTCCAGCGCAGGGCATGATGGTGATCCGGCGGCAGCACCGCGCTCATCGGCGGCGGCGAGGATGAAACAGGAGCAGCAATAGAAGCGGGAACCGGCATAGATGTAGAATGGCGCAAGCATTGAAAACGCTATTCTAGCGCGTCAGCCAGCCACGGGAATCCACTACGCCCTGCTCCGTTCACTTCGACCAAGCCGATGCCCATGACTCTTGTTCCCGCGCCGCTGGCGCATGGCGATAGCCCGCCGACCGACGCTTTATCCAATCGCCGCCGTTTTCTGCAATGGGCGGCGCTCGGCGGCGGGGCGATGTTATGGCGGCGGCTGCACGCCGAAACCGCTCATGGCGAAACTCCGGCGGCCCATGCGATTGAAGCCTTGTTGCTCAGTTGCATGGATTATCGGTTAATCGACGACATCACCCAGTACATGGACGCTCGCGGCCTGACCAATCAATACGATCATATCGTCCTGGCCGGGGCCTCGCTGGGCGCACTGGCGAAAAATTTTAAGGACTGGAATCAGACGTTTTGGGAACATTTGAAAATTTCCATTGAACTGCACCACATCGCCTCAGTGATTCTGATGGATCATCGGGACTGCGGCGCTTACAAAATGCTGTTAAAAGCGGATTTTTCTAAAGACCCGGTTTTGGAAGAGCGGGTTCACGGCAAATATTTGCGCGAATTGGCCCAGGCGATTGTCAAGCGCTATCCAAAACTGGAAGTAGAGACGCTGCTGATGAATCTCGACGGCACGGTGCAAACCATCACATCTTGACGCACCTGATCTTCCCACCCGGTTGCCACCCTCCCCCTGACCCTTCCCTTGGAAATCTGTCCCATGCGTTTTTTGTTACCGGTTTTGCAACGATTGATGGCTTCATTGCAGCGTCGCCGGCTGCTTCCCCTGCTGGCGCTGCTCGCGGCGGGCGCAAGTCAGGCCAATGTGTTTGAGGACGGCGACCTGCTGATGGTGCAAGTCGCGCCGGGCGTGATTCATTACAGTCACGATCCCGACCATGCCGACTATTCGTGGCTGGTCGGTCTGGAGTGGCAATCCGCCTCGCGCTGGCTGGCCGGCGCGGCCTATTTCAACAACAGCTTCGACCAGAAAAGCCAATATATTTACTTTGGCAAATCCTGGCCGCTGGATTCGATTTACGAGAATTTGTACTTCAAATTGAGCGGCGGTTTGTTGCTGGGCTACAAGGAGCCTTACGAGGATAAAATCCCGATCAACCGGGATGGGGTCGGGCTGGGCGCGGCTCCGTCAATCGGCTACAAGTTCGGCGATTTCAACGTGCAGCTTAACTTGCTGGGCACCGCCGGGGTGATGTTCACCTTTGGCTACGATCTGATCAAATAGCCGGCAGCGCGTTCAAGAATAGATCCGGCCATGGGCGAAACCGCTGACGCTGAGACGCTGAATCCGCTCGCTCCGCTGATCGCCCTGATCCCGGCCTACAATGAGGCGGCGACCGTAGGAACCATCGTCGCC
>JBDHRB010000052.1:0-9553 GCA_039807355.1 Candidatus Competibacteraceae bacterium | reverse complement strand
GACCCCACCAGTTCGCCCAGATGATCCTGCCGCGGCACCGCCACTTTCCGCTCCTCAGTGCGCTGGCGGACCAGCAGGGTCGAGTAACCAAACCGGCATTCCGCATCAGGCGGGATGTAGGCTTCGGTGATGCGCACGTCGTTGATAAATGTGCCGTTGGTGGAGCCGAGATCGCGCAGCAACAGGCCATTTGGGGTCATGCGAATTTCCGCGTGGCGCCGCGAAACCGCCCGGTCGGTCAGCACCAAATCGTTGTCGGGCGAAGCGCCGATCCGCACATTGGGCAGGCCAAGGCTCATTTCCAGTCCGGCGTCCGCGCCGGCGACCACCCGCAATTCAATCGCCTCGAACTGAACCCGCAAACGGGAAGGCGCTGCGGCAACGATGATTTCAGTCCCGTCGCCAGAGAAAGTGGATGAAGCCATGCGGTCACCGGGAAAGTCGTAAATAGGCTAATTCTATATCACTCTACTCAAGTTTTGCTTCCGGCTCGCTAAAACCGTAAACCCTTCGCGGCGAGGCGACAGCGCGACTCTCGACGCTGTTCCCGGCCTTGACTACACTTGACAAAACCGTGACAAAACCGTGGAAAATCGCTATGCGCCGAGTTGTGTTCAATCAGAAAGGCGGGGTGGGCAAATCCACTATCGCCTGTAATCTGGCCGCCATCAGCGCGGCGCGAGGCCGACGCACCCTGCTGGTCGATCTCGATCCGCAAGCCAACGCCTCGCGCTATCTGTTAGGCCCAGCGCTGGAGGCGCAGCAGAAAACCCTCGCTCACTTTTTCGACGACATTCTGGCCTACAAGGTGTTTGGGGCCAAACCAGTCGATTATGTTGCGCCGACCCGCTTTTCCAACCTCGGCGTCCTGCCTTCCGATCCGCGCCTGGAGGAACTCCAGGTCAAGCTGGAATCGCGTTACAAAATGTACAAGCTGCGTGAGGCGCTGGATACCCTGAAGGATTTTGACGAAATTTTCATCGACACCCCGCCGGCGCTGAATTTCTTCACCCGTTCCGCGCTGATTTCCGCCGACGCCTGCCTGATTCCCTTCGATTGCGATGATTTTTCCCGCCGCGCCCTGTACACGCTGATGGACAGCGTTCGGGAGATTCAGGCCGATCACAATCGCAGCCTGCGCGTCGAGGGCATTGTGGTCAATCATTATCAGGCCCGCGCCAATTTGCCGGTGCGCCTGGTCGAAGAATTACGCTCGGAAGGCTTGCCGGTGCTGGACGCCTTTCTATCAGCGTCGATCAAAATCCGCGAATCCCACGCCCAGGCGTTGCCCATGATTCATCTCGATCCCCGGCACAAGCTCACTCGGGAATTCGAGGCCCTGTATAACCTGCTGGCGACCTGATCCGGTCCCTCTACGCTGCGAGACCTGCCATGCTCAATCCTCCTGATCCGGTCATCGTCGCCCGGATTGCCGAAACCATGCGCCATGCGCGCCGGTTGTTGTTCATCACCGGCGCGGGTATTTCCGCCGATTCTGGCTTGCCGACCTATCGCGGCATCGGCGGGTTGTACAACGACCGGGCCACTGAAGAGAACATCTCGATTGAAACCGCGCTGTCCGGCTCGATGCTGGAGGCCAACCCGGCGATTACCTGGAAATATCTGCATCAGATCGAAAAGTCCTGCCGGGGTGCGCGATTCAATGACGCGCACGCCATCATCGCCGAATGGCAGGGATCGTTTGAAGTGTGCGTGTTGACGCAAAACATCGACGGCTTTCACCGCGACGCCGGCAGCCGCAATCTGATTGAAATGCACGGCGATATTCACGATCTGCTCTGCACCCGCTGCGACTATACGGCGACCGTGCCCGACTACAGCCAACTGGAAATGCCGCCGTCCTGTCCGCGTTGTCATGCGCTGGTGCGGCCTCGGGTGGTGTTGTTTGGCGAAGTGCTGCCGTCCGGGGCGATTCAGCATCTGTACCGGGAACTGGATCAAGGCTTTGATCTGGTGTTCAGCATCGGCACCACCAGTGTCTTTCCCTATATCGCCGGGCCGGTGGCGCAGGCCAGTCAGATGGGCGTTCCCACCGTGGAAATCAATCCCGCTGACACCCACGTTACCCGGCTTGTGGACTACAAACTGGCTGCGGGCGCTGCGGCCAGTTTGTGCGCTTTGCGCGAAGCACTGCGCGGTGCGGCCTAAGATCAATGCTGTTTTCGCTCGCGCCGATGCGCCGCGTCGCCTTGCTCTTGGGAAAAGCAGCGTCTACAGTTTAAAAACGTCACTTTCCCGTAGTGGCGTAATTTTCATCCAAATCACGAAATCCAAAGGAGATTGTTGATGAATAAAAAACTGTTGACCGGTCTGGCGGCGCTCTGTGCGATGGGACTGTCGGCGGGCGCTTGGGCCACCGACGCCGCAACGGCTGACGAAGTCGTCGCCAAGGTCAAGGACTCCGCCGCCGCAGTCACGGCGGGCGGCGATGCGGCGCTGGCCGACTTCAACGATCCCAAGGGCAAATGGGCGTGGAAGGACACTTATGTGTTCGTGATGGATTGCAAGGCAGGAACCATGACCGCGCATCCGAATGAGAAGGTCAAAGGCACCAAGCTGGCGGACCTCAAGGCGAAAGACGGCAAGGACCTCGGTCCGGCGTTGTGCGCCGCCGCCGCTAAAGGCCCGAACGGCGGCTGGGTGGAATACATGTGGACCAAGCCCGGCGCTGAGGGCAATTTCCGCAAGGTCAGCTATGTGCTGCCGGCGGGCGCTTATGCCGTCGCCGCCGGCGTCTATGACGAGACACCGGTCAGCGATCTGGAAGCCAAAACCAAGTAAGTCGGCTTAACCCATGCGGACGGGCGGGATGCCCGTCCCCCCCCCGCTTTTCCCGCCTGCGCCGCATCGGCGCTTTACCGCTCTGGTTTATACTCCTTCAGGTTTTTTCCCCAACCTTGCAGAAGGAGCATCCCCGGTGATCTATTCCCTTGGCGACCGCAGGGTCGAATTCCATGGCGACGACTGGTTCATCGCCGACAATGCCACCGTCATCGGCTCGGTCGTGCTCAAACAAAACGCCAGTCTGTGGTTCAACGTGGTGGCGCGGGGCGACAACGACGTGATTACCATTGGCGAAAACTCCAACATCCAGGACGGTGCGGTTCTCCATACCGATCCGGGCATCCTGCTGACCATTGGCCGCGATGTGACGGTCGGTCACCTGGCGATGCTGCATGGCTGCGTTATCGGCGATAACAGCCTGATCGGGATTAAAAGCCTGATCATGAATCGGGCGGTGATCGGCAAGAATTGCCTGATCGGCGCAAACAGCCTGATTCCCGAAGGCAAGGTCATCCCGGACGGTTCGCTGGTCATGGGTTCGCCGGGCAAGGTGGTGCGCACGCTGACCGAGCCGGAAATTGCCGGTTTGCGCGCCTCCGCCGGGCGCTATGTCGAGAATTTCAAACGCTTCAAGCGCGATTTGCGCCGGCAGGACTGAGCCGGTGGCGGCGCTCGATGATCGGCTGGACCTGACCATCCAGCAAGTCGGCACCACAATTCTCGGTAAGGAACACGCCATTCGTTTGGCAGTGGCCTGCTTGCTGGCGCGGGGTCATCTGCTCATCGAAGATTTGCCCGGCATGGGCAAAACCACCCTGGCCCACGCCCTGGCCCGTTGTCTGGGCCTGCACTATCAGCGCATCCAGTTCACCAGCGATCTGCTGCCCGCCGACATTCTCGGCGCGGCGGTGTACGAACGGCAGCGCGAAACCTTCGTTTTTCATCCGGGGCCGATTTTCGCCCAACTGATTCTGGCCGATGAAATCAACCGCGCCACGCCCAAAACCCAGAGCGCCCTGCTGGAAGCGATGGAAGAAGGGCAGGTGACGATTGAAGGCGAAAGCCGCGAATTGCCCAAACCGTTTTTCGTCATCGCCACGCAAAATCCCGCCTATCAGATCGGCACGTTCCCGTTGCCGGAATCGCAGCTCGACCGGTTTCTGATGCGCATTGAACTGGGCTACCCGGACGCTCAGGCGGAACGGTTGTTGCTGGAGGGTGAAGATCGCCGCGAAGTGCTGGCGCGGTTGCCGGTCAGTATGACTCCGGCGCAGTTGCATGAGGCGCAGGCGCAAGTCGCCAGCGTTCACGTTGCGCCGCCGTTGCTGGATTATGTGCAGGCGTTACTGGCCTTTTCCCGCCAGTCCAGCCGGTTTCGCGGGGGATTGTCGCCCCGCGCCGGATTGGGCTTGCTGCGAGCAGCGCGAGCCTGGGCCTTGCTGCATCGGCGCGGCCACGTGTTGCCGGAAGATGTGCAGGCGGTATTGCCGGCGGTGGTCGGTCATCGCCTGCATCCCGGTGACGACCATCTGGAGCAGTCGCCCGCTGCGCTGGTTGGGCAACTGCTCGACGCGGTGGCGCTGCCGGCCTGAATTCAATCCGCATGTTCAACACCTGGCGACGGCGTTTTGAAGCCTGGGTCATGCGCGGTCAACGGCCCGCCGATGATCCGCTGCACCTGGAGCGCCGGCGCATCTACATCCTGCCAACCCGCTATGGCTACGCCTTCGCCGCCTTGTTGTTCGTGCTGTTTCTCTGGTCGGTGAATTACAGCAATAACATGGGTTTCGCTTTCACCTTCCTGCTGGCGGCGGTAGCGCATAACAGCATGTGGCAGGCCCACGATGCGCTGCTCGGTTTAATCATCCATCCCGGCAACGCCGAGCCGGTCTTCGTCGGTCAGGCCCTGCGCTTTCAATTCCGATTGGAGAATCCCCAGCCGCAGCCGCGTTACGGGATTGGTCTGCAATGGAGCGACCAACCGCCTGAATATGTTGACCTGCCGGCTTCCGGCGCGACCGTGGTGGTTTTGCACATTCCCGCTGCACGGCGCGGCTGGCTGCGCCTGGGACGCCTCAAAGTGTTGACCCGCTTTCCATTGGGCTTGTTGCAGTCGTGGAGTTGGGTGGAGTTTACGTCGGCGGGTCTGGTCTATCCGGCGCCACGGGGAGGGCGAGCGTTGCCGGCGGCGACGCCGAACAGCTCCGGCGGCGGTTTGCACGAGCAAGGGCCGGGCAGTGAGGATTACGCCGGTTTCCGGCCTTATGCGCCGGGTGATTCACCGCGCCGGATCGCCTGGAAAGCCGCTGGCCGCAACGATCAATGGCTGGTCAAACGCTTCACCGATCAGGCCCGGCCCGAATTGTGGCTAGATTGGGCGTTGCTCGGCGATGATCCGGTCGAGGCGCGTCTGGAGCAACTCTGTCAGTGGGTGCTGAAGGCGGAGAGCGACGGGTTACGTTATGGGCTGCGCTTGCCGGGTGTGACCCTTCCGCCGGGTCAGGGTGATCGTCAGCGTCGCCGCTGTCTGGAGGCGCTGGCGCTGTTTGGCGGGGGTCATGAGTAACTCCGCGAGATTTTAGGAAAGCTATATCAGGGCGAAAAACACGGAATTTAGGACTTGAAAGCGGTCGATCTGAAAAACCTGCTGTTAGTGCCGTTCGCGGGCTGTGCGGAGCTAGATGAATCGCTACAGCGGTTAGCGGGCGATCAACCGGATTGGTTTCCATCGGGCTATCAGGGCCTAACGATTGTCGATGGCGGTGAAACGCTGTTTGCAGCAGTTGAGGAAGGGCGCTTCTACCTTTCTAATTCTGATGCGCTGGTTCCCGGTTATCGGCCTGCTGAAGCTTTTCAGTCCGCTCTGAGAAACATCAAAGCGGGTCAGCCTCTCTCGTTTCGGGAGGAATACGCGATTGAGACTGTATGGCATGAAATCATGCATAGCCGCACCGGCATCATTGCCACTCGCCGGATTTTGGGACAGGAACCGCTAGAAGAAGGAATGATTCAGTTCGCTGCCCGGTCGACTTATGGCCGATTACTCACTGCTCTGGACGGCGCTGATCCCGCTCACCAAGCCGCGATTATCGAGAATGGCTTGGCTTATCCATCGGTGACGCGCAATTTGGTGGAACTGATGCGTCGGGCTGGCCTGAATGGAGACCGGGTTGAGCAGATATTGCTTCAGCATGGGCCAAAATGGCTGGAACCACTCAAGGCAGCGTTATCAGAAGGCTTGAATACGAAGCGGGCGGGAAGTCTGCTGGGTCAGGCGGCGATTAAGCCGCTTGCCGATTTTCGAGAGAAGCTTGACGTTCAGATAAGAAACGCCCCGCTACGCAACAAGGAGTCATCTTAAATTGTTGGCGTAATTCTCTATTTTGAATGCGGTTAATGAAATTCTCTACCCGTGCATCATCGTCTCGCATCCGATAAAGCCGCACAAGATCAGCATAAGCACTGTCTTGACTCAAACCCGCCAAGTAGTCGTCTTTGCTATCGGGGTCGTCAAAGTACAGAACATCGAGTTCTTGCTCGGTGACGCCATGATCATAGATGGTTTCCATCGTTTCATCCTCCTCACTTCCTATCCTAAGAGCTTACCTTTCCCTAAGAGGTTCCTCAATATGCCCCTCCCGCAACCCGTCATTATCGGCAATGCCATGCTGTACGCCGTAGTACACCGTAGGTCGGGCATAGGGCGTGCCCGACAGGGATTCAGCCGGCGAACCGTCGGGCAACGCGGCGCTTTTAATGAACATGATTAATCTGCCGCCGCTCGATCAACAGCGGCTGGACGCTTTTATTAGCCTCTGGAATCACGCTGCTGGCCCGGAACGCGCCAATTATCAACTGTTTTTAACCGGGCTGTGCGCGGTATTAGATGTGCCGTCGCCGCAACCAGCCCATGAAGATTTGCGCCAGAACGCTTATGTATTCGAGCGGCGCGTGGATATTCGCCACCCGGACGGCAGCGTGACCAAGGGCTATATCGACCTGTATTACCGCCAGCATTTTGTGTTGGAGGCCAAGCAGACCGGGCAGGGATTAGAGACGCAGGGTTGGGATAAAGCCATGCTGGCGGCGCATCATCAGGCAGATCGCTATGTGCGCAATCTGCCGCCGGAAGAAGGTCGCCCGCCGTTCATTATTCTGACCGATGTAGGCCGGACTCTGGAACTCTATGCGGAATTTAGCGGTTCCGGGGGGATTTATACGCCGTTTCCTGATCCCAGCCATCACCGGATTAAGTTGGAGGATTTACGCGATCCGCTGATTCAGCAACGCTTGCGCCAGGTGTGGCTGGAGCCGCTCAGTCTTGATCCTAGCCGGTATGCGGCGCGGGTAACGCGAGCCATTAGCGCGACGCTGGCGGAATTAGCGCGGTCATTGGAAGCGCAAGGCTATGCAGTAGAGCGGGTGGCCGGTTTTCTCATGCAGTGCTTGTTTACCCTGTTCGCCGAAGATGTGGAATTACTGCCGGCGGATGGTTTTACCCGATTGCTGGAACGGTTACAGGCGCAACCGGAACTCTTTGTAGACGCGATTTCTGCCTTGTGGCGGGCCATGGATTCCGGCGGCTACGATGGGCAATTAATGGCCAAGTTGAAGCGTTTTAACGGCGGGCTGTTTCATCGCATTGACCCGATTCCGTTGAGCGCAGAGCAGATTGGACAATTACTCGAAGCGGCGCGACAGGATTGGCGATTTGTCGAGCCGGCGATTTTTGGGACGCTGTTGGAGCGGGCGCTAAACCCGCAGGAACGACATCAACTCGGTGCGCATTATACGCCCCGCGCTTATGTGGAACGGCTGGTGATGCCGACGGTGATTGAACCGTTGCGTCGGGAATGGGGATCGGTGCAAGTGGCTGCCGCCGCCTGGATGCGGCAAAACCAGCCGGAACCGGCTTTGGCGGAGGTTCAAGCGTTTCATTATCGGTTATGCGGGTTGCGGATTCTTGATCCGGCCTGCGGCAGCGGCAATTTTCTTTATGTGACGTTGGAGCATTTGAAGCGGCTGGAGGGCGAGGTTTTAAATCTGCTGCGTGATTTGCGCGGCGGTCAGGGCGCATTGGAAACCGGCGGATTAACTGTTGACCCGCATCAATTTCTCGGCCTGGAAGTCAATCCCCGCGCCGCTGCGATTGCCGAGATGGTATTGTGGATTGGTTATTTGCAATGGCATTACCGGATTCATCACCGGCTGGATGTGCCAGAACCGATTTTACGCGATTTTCGCACCATTGAATGCCGCGATGCGCTAATGGTTTATGCCGCTTGTGAGCCGGAGATGGATGACTACGGCCAGCCGGTGACACGCTGGGATGGGATCAGTTTTAAAACCAGCCCAGTGACTGGCGAAAATAT
This sequence comes from Candidatus Competibacteraceae bacterium, assembly GCA_039807355.1. Classification (GTDB taxonomy): domain Bacteria; phylum Pseudomonadota; class Gammaproteobacteria; order Competibacterales; family Competibacteraceae; genus UBA2383. The sequence continues at coordinate 1,376 of JBDHRB010000052.1, read as the reverse complement.
CCCGGATGAAAGTCAGCGGATTCCTCAATATCGCTATCTTGATCCGCGTCGAGCGTCATGGCCGGAAGCGGATTATGTGGTCGGCAATCCGCCTTTTATTGGCGCAGCGACGATGCGGCGGGCTTTGGGCGATGGTTATGTCGATGCGCTGCGCGAAACCTGGAAGGAAGTCCCGGAATCAGCAGATTTGGTGATGTATTGGTGGCATATTGCGGCGGAAAAAGTGCGCCAGGGTTCATTGCAGCGTTTTGGTTTGATTACCACCAATTCGATTCGCCAGACTTTGAATCGACGGGTAGTGGAAGCACATCTCAATGCCAACAGCTCGCCGTTGTCGCTGGTATTCGCCATTGCCGATCATCCATGGGTGGACGCCAGTGAAGGCGCAGCGGTGCGGATTGCCATGACCGTGGCGGAAGCGGGAGAGCGGGAAGGCGTATTACAAACGGTGCGGAGTGAGGCGGATGGTGACGAAGACGCCCGTTCGGTGGAATTGACCATGAAAAGCGGCAAGCTCCATGCGGATTTAACCATCGGGGCGAATGTGGCCGGAGCGGTGGCGCTCAAAGCCAATCAGAATATCAGTGGTCCCGGCGTCAAATTGCATGGCGCGGGTTTTATTGTGACTCCAGAAGAAGCGCAATCTCTTGGTTTAGGTGCTATTCCCGGACTTGAGCAACATATTCGTCACTATCGCAATGGCCGTGACCTCACCCAAAACCCACGCGGCGCTATGGTGATTGATCTGTTCGGACTTACGCTTGATGAAGTACGCCAGCGTTTCCCGGCGGTGTATCAATGGGTTCTGGATCGAGTTAAGTCGGAACGTGACCAGAATAAACGCGCTATTTATCGTCATCATTGGTGGATTTTCGGTGAAGCCCGCCGCGATTGGCGAAAAATGTCTCAAGGTCTACCCCGCTATATTTCTACGGTGGAAACGGCAAAGCATCGGATTTTTCAATTTCTGGATGCTGATATTCTACCGGATAATATGTTGGTCAATATCGCTATTGATGATAGTTATTTTCTTGGCGTCCTTTCCAGTCGTCTTCATATTATCTGGACATTGGCAACGGGTGGGACATTGGAAAGTCGCCCTCGCTACAATAAAACCCGCTGCTTTGAAACCTTCCCCTTCCCGGATGCGGCTGTTGAAACCGCCGCCCGTATCCGCGATCTGGCTGAACAACTCGACGCCCAGCGCAAGCGCCAGCAAGCGCAGCATCCCGAATTGACCCTGACTGGAATGTATAACGTGCTGGAAAAACTGCGGGCGGGCGAAACGCTGAATGCCAAGGAACAGGCGATTCATCAAGCGGGCCTCGTTTCCATTCTCCGGGAACTGCACGATGAACTGGATCGGGCGGTATTCA
>JBDHRB010000051.1:0-9559 GCA_039807355.1 Candidatus Competibacteraceae bacterium | reverse complement strand
CCCGCTGCTCATGCAGCTCCCCCCTTTGAAAAAGGAGGGTCAGGGGTGATTTCGTCATTGGATGGAAACCACAACTCGTCGAGGAACGCTGTATGCCGGCTCGCGGTCACCCGCCGCGCACCAGGCGCTGGCTGCGCAGATCGCGGATGGCGGTGGGCCGCGCCGCGCCGCCGGTTGGGCCGGCCAGCACCGCGTCGATGCGGCGGCCCAGTTGCCGACGCACCGCCAGCGCAGTGCGCGCCGGGGGGCGCCCGCTGAGATTGGCGCTGGTCGAAACCAGGGCATGGCCGCAGGCCCGACACAGCGCCGCCGCCAAGGGATGGGCGGTCACCCGCACCGCCAGAGTGGCGTGGCGACCGCGCAGCCAGCGCGGCGCATCAGGCCGGGCCGGGATCAACCAGGTGTATGGACCCGGCCAGGTCGCGGCCAGGCAGGCGTGGTCCGCGGCGGACAGCGTTTGCAGAAACGGCGCGAGCTGGGCGAAGTCCGCGCCGATCAGGATCAAGCCCTTGTGCGGCGGGCGGCGTTTGATCGCCAGCAGGCGGCGCACCGCCAAGGCATTGCGCGGATCGCAGCCTAATCCATAAACCGCTTCGGTGGGATAGGCGACGATGCCGCCGGCTCGAATCAGCCGCACCGCGATACGCAGTCGCAACCCTTCCATCGCTGAACCCGAACTAACCGTTGCTGGCCCGCTGCGCTTTGGATTTTGCCGGTGCGGCGGCGCGACGACGAACCGGGCGCTTTTTCTCCGGGGCGGCGCGGATCAGGGTTTCGCATTCATCCAGACTCAGGCTTTCCGGGGTGCGATCCTTGGGCGTCCGCACGTTTTTGCTGCCGTCAGTGATATACGGCCCAAAGCGCCCATTAAGAATTTGCAGCGAGGAGTTGGGGAAGGTGCGCAGAATCCGGTTCGCCAGCGCTTGCTGATGCGCGGCGATCAGCGCCAGCGCTTCCTCGCGGCTGACCGTGTAAGGATCAGCGTTTTTCAGCGATACATAGTTTTTGCCATAGCGCACATACGGCCCAAACCGGCCAATATTGGCCTGGATTGGCTCGCCTTGCGCGGTCGTTCCCAAATCGCGCGGCAACTGGAACAGGGCCAGCGCTTCCTCCAGGCTGATGGTATCGAGCCGCTGATCCGGGCGCAGACTAGCGAAGCGCGGTTTGTCGGCGTCTTCTTTCGCGCCAATCTGGGCGAACGCGCCGAACCGGCCCATGCGCACCGACAGCGGTTTGCCGGTTTTCGGGTCCAGCCCCAGCTCCCGGCTTTGCACCACCTCTTGCCGCGAGACATTTTCAGCCTTCTCGTCCACCCGCTGCTTGAACGGCTCCCAAAACCCGCGCATCAGCGGCACCCAGTCCGCTTCGCCTCGCGCTACCGCATCCAGATCGTCCTCCAGCCGGGCGGTGAATTCGTAATCGACATAGGGCTGAAAGTGTTGGGTCAGGAAGCGGTTGACGATCCGGCCCATATCCGTCGGTTTGAAGCGGCGGTTGTCGAGCAGCGCGTATTCGCGGGCCAGCAGGGTGGAGATGATGGCGGCGTAGGTCGAGGGTCGGCCAATGCCGTGTTCTTCCAGGGTCTTGACCAGGCTGGCTTCCGAATAACGCGGCGGCGGTTCAGTGAAATGCTGCTCCGGGCGCAACGCCAGCAGATCGACCCACTCGCCTTGCCGCAACGGCGGCAGGGCGCGGCTTTCCTCTTCATCCGGGTCATCGACATCTTCCTGATAAACCGCCATGAAGCCGGGATTGGCGATGGTTGAGCCGGTAGCGCGGAACAGATGCCCCGCGCCGCAAACCAGATCGGCGGCAACGGTGTTCAGGGTTGCCGGAATCATCTGACAGGCGATCGTGCGTTTCCAAATCAGTTCGTACAGCGCGTATTGGTCGGCGCTGAGATGAGCGCGGATCGTTTCCGGGGTGACCGCCGCCACAGTCGGGCGAATCGCCTCATGCGCTTCCTGAGCGTTCTTCGCCTTGGTTTTGAACTGGCGCGGACTGGCTGGCAGATGGTCAGCCCCATAGCGCTGGGCGATCAGGGCGCGAATTTCGTTCAGCGCCTCTTGGGCGAGATGCACCGAGTCGGTGCGCATATAAGTGATCAGACCGACAGCGCCGTTGCCGGTGTCGATGCCTTCATACAACTGCTGGGCGATGCGCATGGTGCGCTGGGTGGAGAAACCGAGTTTGCGCGAGGCTTCCTGTTGCAAGGTGGAGGTGGTGAACGGCGCAGCGGGATTGCGCTTGCGTTGCTTGCGCTCCACCTGGCCCACCCGCAACCGGCCCAGCGGCGCGGTCTCAGAGTTGGATTCAGCGAGCGCGGTGCGCGCCGCGTCGAGCAGGGTTTGCTCCATGAGCCGGGCCTGTTCGCCTTGGGTAATGCTGAACTGAGTCAGCTTCTCCCCGGCGTATTCCACCAGACGGGCGAGAAAGGCTTGGCCGGTCTTGGCGACATCCGCTTCCAGCGTCCAGTATTCCTGGGTCTGAAAGCGTTCGATGGCCTCTTCGCGCTCGACGATCATGCGCAGCGCCGGCGACTGCACCCGTCCAGCCGACAAACCGGGGCGGATTTTTTTCCACAACAGCGGCGAGAGATTAAAGCCGACCAGATAATCCAGCGCCCGCCGCGCCTGCTGGGCGTTGACCAAATCCAGCGATAACTGGCGCGGGTGGGCTACGGCTTCGGCAATCGCCCGCTGGGTCACTTCATGGAACACCACGCGCTGCGGCGGTTTGTCGCCCAACAAATTGCGCTGGCGGAGAATTTCCGCCAGATGCCAGGAAATCGCCTCGCCTTCCCGGTCAGGGTCAGTGGCCAGATACAGCGTTTCCGCCTTGGCCGCCGCTTTGGCGATGGCTTCGACATGACGCTGATTCTTGTCGATGAGCTGATATTTCATGGCGAAGTCGTGATCGGGATCGACCGCGCCTTCTTTCGGCACCAGATCGCGGACATGCCCGTAGGAGGCCAGCACCTCGAAATCCTTGCCCAGATATTTTTTGATGGTCTTCGCCTTGGCCGGCGATTCCACGATGACCAGATTTTTGCTCATGACCACTTTGCAGAGACTTGACCAGAACGTAGGAGCGCCAGGCGGCGCCGCAGCCGGAACCGGGCCGCGCCCGGTTGCGCCGCCGGCGGGCGGATTCCAGCTAATGAAGATAGCCGGGAACCGCGTCAAAAACCAAATCTTCCATCCAGGCGCAGGCTTGTTCCTGGTCGGGTTGGTTGAACAGGGCGATCAGGATGATCCATTTGAGCTGACGCAGATCAAGCTCGTCGATGTCCAGGGCCATAACCCGGTCGATCACCATTTCCCGGGTCTGCGGGGTGAGGATACCGCCCTGTTCGAGCCGCAGCAGAAATCCGCGACATTCGACATCCAGGCGCTCCAGTTCTGCGGCTGCGTAGATGCGGCAGGAATTGGGATTGGCCGGCAGGGGAGAGGCCGGACGATCCAGCAGGCTGTCCAGCCAGTTCAGCGCCTGGTCGATTTTTGGCGCGGGAAAGCCGGCGGCCAACAACTCCATCTGCACGGTTTCGCGGTCCGGGTCGATTTCGATTTCTTCTTCCATAGCGTTCTGAAATAAATACATCAACACGTCCAGTACGTTTTCTTTCATGCGGAAACTCAGCGTTTTAAAGCACAAAGCCCTCGCCGTTCGACGAGGGCAGCGGGGGAGGGCCGCTCAACCGGAGTTCAGGACTTCAGGCGGCAATACAAACCGCCCGGCGTAGCCGCCACATAGCCTTCCAGTTCCAGAATCAGCAGCATGGAGGAAACGGCTTCCGCCGTCAATGCGCAGCGCTCGACCAGCGTATCAACGCCGCTGCCCTGATCGTCGATTGCGGTGAGTAGTTGCCGGTAGTCGTCATCCAGCGTCGCCATTGCCGTTGGAGCGGTTTCCAGCGCAGCGGCCCCGGCGCTGGCCAGCGAGCCGAGTTCTTCCAGAATGTCGGCGGCGGTTTCTACCAACTTGGCCCCCTGACGAATCAGGGCGTGGCAGCCCTTGGCCAGCGGGTTGTGGATCGAGCCGGGAATGGCGAATACTTCGCGGCCTTGTTCGACCGCCTGGCGGGCGGTGATCAGCGAGCCGCTCTGCGCGGCGGCCTCGACCACCAGCACTCCCAGCGCCAGACCGCTGATCAGGCGGTTGCGCTGGGGAAAGTTGCCCGCCGCCGCCGCCGTGCCAATGGGAAATTCTGAAACCAGCGCGCCCTGCGCGGCGATGGCGTGGGCCAGATCGCGGTGTTTGGCCGGATAGACCCGGTCCAGACTGGTGCCCATCACCGCAATGGTCGTTCCGCCGCCGGCCAGTGCGCCTTGATGTGCGGCGGCGTCGATGCCCAGCGCCAGGCCGCTGGTGATGACCATGCCGGCTTCGGCCAGATAGGCGGCGAAGCGCTGGGCGGTTTCCCGACCCAGCGGCGTCGGGTTGCGCGTGCCGACGATGGCCAGTTGCGGGGCGCGCAGCCAGGCCGGGTCGCCGCGCACGAACAACAGCGGCGGCGGATAGGGGATTTGCCGCAACAGCGGCGGATAGCGCGGATCATCCCGGGCCAGCAGGTGGCTGTTGGGTTGTTTCAGCCAGGCCAGGTCTTGTTCGACGCCGCGCCAGTCCGGGGTGTGCAAGTAATCCAGCGCCGGGGCCGGCAGCTCCAGCCGCGCCCATTCATCGCGGCGAGCGGCCAAAGCAGCGGCGGCGGAGCCGAAATGATCGAGCAGGCGGGCAAAACGCATCGGCCCGACGGCCGGCGCCCGCAACAGCGCCAGCAGCCAGGCCGGGTCGTTGGCCGGAGGCGGCGCGTCGTTCAGGGCGTGGTCACTCGATCTTTCAGACGAATGGCGCGCTCGGCCTGCATCACCAGCGCGTAGCTGACCAGATCGTACACTTTGTAAACCATGACCAATCCGGCGCGTTCGCCAGGAATTTTGATTGTGCCGCCGGAGACTTGATCTTCGACTTCACGATCCCGGCCGTAGATCGCCAGAACATGGCCCGGTTCCAGACCCTCTTGTGCGCCGAGGTTAATGACCACGCTGCTGTATTGGGTGATTTGCGTGACATTGGGATCGAGGTTGGCCAGGATGAAACCGTCGGTATCCGGCGGAACCGGGTGCGGTTCAAAGCTGTAAAGATCATCTTCAGTCTCGAAGGGGAACAGCCGGTCGCCGGCGCGTACCGGGGCGATGGTGTTGGCCAGCACCAGCGTCGCCGGATCGTCGTCTTTTTCCAAAACCGCTTGACCGAGGTAAATCCCCGCCACGCCCAGCGAGCGCCCGGAACCCGGCTCGATCAGCGGTTCAGTGGGACGGAACACCTGATAACGCGGCTCGTCGAAAATCGCTCCCCGCGCATAAACCCGGTCGCGGTCGGCGTAGATGATTTGTTGGTCGTCGTCGGCGACGATGTAGGGAGCGCCTTTCCACTGCGCGTCACTGAGCACCAGCGCCCGGGTCAGGAAGGATTCAATAGCATCGCGGGGCACCGGCGGAATCGGCTGGCTGAGTTCCTCGACCCGAATTTGCGGGGACAGCTTGAGCAGCGGCGTTTCTTCCCGTTCGGCGACTTGCAGTTGCGGCTGGCCGTTGGCGTCGTAGCTAAAGCGCAGCACGTCGCCGGGATAAATGCGGTTGGGATTGCGGATTTGCGGGTTTTGCCGCCAGATTTGCCGCCATTGCCAGGGATTTTTCAGGAAGCGCCCGGCGATGCTCCACAAGGTGTCGCCCGGCGCCACCGTATAGGTTTGCGGGTGATCGGGGCGCAGCGCTACCGGCGCAGGAGCGGCTGGAGCGGTCGCAGATTCCCCAAGTAGCGGCGGTTCGCCGGCGCTGACCGCCTCCGGGGCGGCCCCTGGGGAATCGGGCGGGGTAGGGGTCTGGGCGCAGGCCCCGAGCAGCATCGCTGTCGCCAGCGATAGAACGGTCCTGGAGCGCCTTGGGGAATGCGAGATGTTCATATCCGTGCTCATCCTCCGGAGGAAACAGGCAGGAGCGATGCGGCCAGCTCCCATCGCGCAAAGTATAGCCCCGACGCCAGGGTTTCTCGTATGATTTCACTCGAATCACTGAAAATGACCTCAACAGGAGAGTGACGGAGCCGCCATGGCGCAATTACAGATATTGCACTACCCCGATCCCCGGTTGCGCAAACCGGCGCTGCCGGTCGAGACTGTGGACGCCAGTATTCGCACCCTGGTTGCGGACATGTTGGAAACCATGTACGCGGCGCCGGGCATCGGGCTGGCAGCCACCCAGGTCAATGTCCAGAAGCGGGTGGTGGTCATGGACCTATCCGAACCCAAGAACCAGCCCCAGGTATTCATCAATCCGACCATTCTGGAACGCGCCGGCGCAAACGAAAGCGAGGAAGGCTGTTTGTCCGTGCCGGGTTTTTATGAGACGGTGCGCCGCGCCGAATGGGTGCGGGCCAGCGCCCTGGATCTCGACGGCGAACCGTTTGAACTGGAAGCGCATGGCCTGCTGGCGGTGTGCATTCAGCATGAAATCGATCATCTGGACGGCAAGCTGTTCGTGGATTATCTGTCGGCGCTCAAGCGCGACCGCATCCGCAAAAAGCTGGAAAAGCAAGCCCGTCACGAATCTCGTGCGTTCTGAATTATGGATGCGCCGCGCCTGATTTTCGCTGGCACACCCGATTTCGCTGTTCCTTCCTTGCGCGCCCTGCTCGAGGCCGGCTATCCGGTGGTTGCGGTGTATACCCAACCGGATCGTCCCGCCGGGCGCGGTCGCCAGTTGCGGGCCAGTCCGCTGAAAGTGTGCGCTCAGGCCGCCGGCATCCCGGTGCGTCAGCCGACCACGCTGCGCGATCCCGCCGTACAGGCCGAGTTGGCGGCCTGGCAAGCGGATTTGCTGATCGTCGCCGCTTACGGACTGATCCTGCCGCCGGAGGTGCTGGCCATTCCCCGTTTGGGTTGCCTGAATGTCCATGCCTCGCTGTTGCCGCGCTGGCGCGGGGCCGCGCCAATTCACCGGGCGCTGCTGGCCGGCGACGCCGAAACTGGGATCAGCCTGATGCGTATGGAAGCCGGTCTCGACACCGGGCCGGTGTTTATCCGCGCCGCCTTCCCCATCGAACGCGGCATGACCGGCGGCGAGTTGCATGACGCCCTGGCCATGCTCGGCGGCTTGACCCTGCGGGCGGCATTGCCGGAGGTGCTGGCGGATCGCTTGACTGCACAGCCGCAGGATGAGGCGCTCGCTACTTACGCCGCCAAACTGAGCAAGAGCGACCTGGAGCTGGACTGGAGCCGACCGGCGCTGGAGCTGGAGCGCCAGGTGCTGGCGTTTAATCCCTATCCGGTGGCTCAGACCGGCCTGGACGGGCAGACGTTGCGGGTCTGGCGGGCGGTCGCCGACGAAGAATCGACCAGCGCACCGCCGGGTACGGTAGTGCGCGAAGGGCCATCGGGGATCATCGTCGCCGCCGGTTCCGGGACGCTGCGCTTGACCGAAGTCCAGTTGCCCGGCGGCAAACCCCTGCCGGCGGCGGCGTTTCTCAATGCGCGCCAGTTGCTCGGTCGGCGGCTGGGCGCGGCATGAACGTTCGCGCCAGCGCGGCCCGGCTGTTGGGTCAAGTCTTGGGCGAAGGCGTGTCATTGAGCGCGGCGCTGCCGCCAGCGCTGGCAAAGACTGAGCCGCGTGATCGCGGCCTGCTCCAGGAATTGTGCCACGGGGTGTGTCGCTGGCATCCGCGCTTGCAGGCGGAATTGGCGCGGTTGCTGACCCGACCACTCGATCCGCAGGAAAGCACGGTTCGCGCCCTGCTCCTGATCGGCTTGTATCAACTGCGCCATTTGCGTATCCCCGAACATGCCGCAGTCGCGGAAACGGTCGCCGCCGCCCGCGCCTTGCACAAACCGTGGGCGGTCGGTTTAACCAATGCGGTATTGCGCACCGCCCTGCGCCGTCGCTCGGAACTGGACAAGGCGTTGGACGCCGATCCGGCGGCTTGTACCGCCCATCCGCTCTGGCTGTTGGCGCGACTGCAACAGGACTGGCCGAACGACTGGCCGGCTATAGTCGCGGCGAATAACGCCCGTCCGCCGTTCACCCTGCGCATCAATCGCCGCATTCTCGACTGTGAGGACTACCGGCAACGGCTGAACTCCGGCTCCCGCGCCGTCACGCTGGCTGGAGTGGAAACCGCGCTGGTTTTGCCCGAACCGCTGGACCCGCGCACCTTGCCCGGCTTCACCGAAGGCTGGGCGTCGGTGCAAGACGGCGCCGCACAACTGGCCGCGCCGCTGCTGGACGTTCAACCAGGAATGCGGGTGCTGGACGCCTGCGCCGCGCCCGGCGGCAAAACCGGCCACCTGCTGGAATGCACTCCCGATTTAGAGCTGACCGCGCTCGATCAGGACGCGGTGCGCCTGGAGCGGGTGCGGGAGAATCTGGCCCGGCTGAACTTTAGCCAGGTCCGGCTGATCGCTGGCGACGCCCGGCAGCCCGCCCACTGGTGGGATGGCCTGCCCTATGAACGGATTTTACTCGACGCGCCCTGTTCGGCGACCGGGGTGATCCGCCGTCATCCCGACATCAAACTGCTGCGTCGGGAGCGCGACATCGCCGCGCTGGCGGAACAACAACGCCAATTACTGTCCAGCCTGTGGCCGCTGCTGCGCCCCGGCGGGCGGTTGCTCTACGCCACCTGTTCCGTGCTGCGCCAGGAAAATCAGCAGGTCATCGCCGACTTTCTCGCCGCGCAGCCGGACGCTGAAGAACAACCGCTGCTCGTTTCCTGGGGGCGGCCCATGGCGCATGGACGACAAATTCTGCCCGGCGAAGCCGGGATGGACGGCTTTTATTACGCCCTGTTGGCCAAGTGCCCGGCGGAGTCAGTCTGATGACGGCGCAGCGACGGATCAGGCTGTGCTGGCTGGCCTTGCTGGCAATCTGGTTGGTCGCGCCGGTCGCCGGGGCGGCGGGATTTGAAGTAGTCCGCGCCGCCACTCGGCTGGAAGGCGACGTGTATCGCCTCAACGCCCAGATTCAATACCGTTTCAGCGAGGCGACCCGCGAGGCGCTGCAAAATGGCGTGCCGTTGACCATCGCCCTGGATATGGAGGTGCGCCGGCGGCGCTCCTGGGCGTGGGATGAGACGGTGTATGCCTTGGCGCAGCGCTTCCGGCTGGAATATCACTCCCTCAGCCGGCAATATTTGGTCAGCAATCTCAACAGCGGCGAACGCCGGGCTTTTCCCACCCTGGAAGGCGCTTTGCGCTACATGGGGCAAATCACCGATTTTCCCCTGCTCGACAAGGGCCTGCTCGATTCCAAAGAACGTTATGAAGGCGCTTTGCGCGCCCGGCTGGACCTCGACGCCCTGCCGACGCCGCTGCGTCTGTTCGCCTACATCTCCGACGACTGGCGATTGTCCAGCGAGTGGCGCACATGGCGGCTCTGATTCGTCGTCTGGCCCGAGGCCAGGGCTTATCGGCGGTTCTCGGATTGCTGGCGCTGTTGCTGGTGATTCTGGCGCTGATGAGCGGCGCGACCACCGACTCGACACAATTTGAGCAGGTTTATGG
>JBDHRB010000050.1:0-9617 GCA_039807355.1 Candidatus Competibacteraceae bacterium | reverse complement strand
GACGCATGGTTTCGGTATAGCGGCCAAAGCGCTCGACCGTGTATTCCATGCCCTGCGGCACCGATTTGACGCCGAGGAAAATCAGGATGATCGCCAGGACGACCAGGCCAATAACAAATGCGGAAAACCCTTCGAGCATGATTTTGTTCCTCTGCGGCGTGCGCCGATTGGTTAAATTCGTGCGTCCACTTCAATGTGCAACGGCGAGTCCGCTTCCTGCCAGGCGACCACTTGCCAGCGCGGGACGCCGGCCTCGTCAAGGTAAAGTGAAGCGGAATCCGGCTCGATGCGCCCGCCGCTGCGCGAGGCGGCGTTAAAGGCGCGCAACGCTTCCGGCAGCAGCGTGTCGAGGTCGCGCAGTCCCGATGCGGGGCGCAGCGCTTGTAATGGTGAATGGGCCGTCATCTTGCGCCACGCCGCTATGTCGCTGGCCTGGTCAAATTCGCGGTCCATGGCCGTGACCGCCAGGGTGCGCTGGATCGGGTCCAGAAGCAGATCGAAGCCGCGCAGCCGGCGAATCCGCCGTTCCGGCTGATCATGAACGCTGCGAAAAGAATAGCGAAATTCGCAGGGAGCAGTGATCCCGGCGGCATCCTGGGTGAGTTCAACGACCACCGCTTCCAGCACCGCGTCCGCATCGATGCGCTGGGCTAAGGGCCGGGCGTAGACGTAACCGGCCCAGACCGTGGTAATGGTTCCGGCTTCGACCGGCAACGGCTGTTGATCGACCCAAATCGACAACGCCCCGCCGGTGAAGGCGTCGGGGTCAATCCCCCGTTCGTTGAGCAGCCGGCGGGCGCGCCGGCCGGCGGCGCGTCGATGCAGGCTGGCTAACGGCCAGGCTTGCCGCCAGACCCCGGTCAACGCGCCGCGCCAGGTCAGCCGCGCCTGATTTTCGTCAACCGCCTGCAACCAGCCCTGATCGAGCAGCGCCTGTAGTTCCCGGGTATAACTGTCGCTCAACAGGCGCAGCGCATCCTGATGGGCGCTGTCCAGCGCGGCGCTATCCACGGTTTGCGGCAGTGCGGCGACCATTTTGCGGTGCAGCAGGCCCAAGGCTCGCGCATCCCAGACATCTTTTAGTTGCAGGCGGGCCAGATAAGTCGGGGCCGGCAGACTGTAAGGCAGGCCGAAATTATTGGTGGTCAGCACCCGACCATCAGTGAAGATGCTTGAAAATTCAGTGAATTGTCGGCTGGGCCAATGGCCGGTGTTAAATTCGAGGTAGGCGCTGATGGCGCAGACGCCCTGACCGGGTTGACCGAGCAGGCGCAGCCACAGCGTCGCGCCCTGCATCAGCTCATCGCAACGAAAATCGCCGTGCCGGATGAAGCCGTCTGCGGCCAGCGCCTCGGCGTCATCGCTGAGAGCCGCCCAAGCGCCGTCGGGCAGTTCATCCTCGGCGAGGGCGATGAAACGCGGGCGCAACGGCTGGCGCAGGCGCAACAGAACCAGCGGGACGCCGATCAGCATTTGCAGCAGCAAGGCTGGCGGCGCGATCAGCCACTTGAGCAGACGAACCAGCAAGACCAGCGTATAGGAAGGCAGCAGCACGATGATGCGCAGCAGCGACAGCAGCGAAGTGCGCACGGTTTAGTCCTCCTCGTCTTCCAGGCAACCCAGGCTGAAAAAGCCGCCTTGGCTCCAGACGCCGTATTCCCGACCGGCGGCGGTCTGGCGTTCTTCACCGTGTTCGACCACTTCCAGAAAAACCGCCCGACTGAGCAAGGCGCACAGGCGCTGGCGGACGTGCAGGTACGGGGCAGGTTCGCCGCCGGGGCGATGATATTCGACCCACAGCGGATGTTTCGGGCCGGCGCTGATCAGGTCGCCGACATTGGTGGTGAAGGTCAGCGATTGATTCGGCCCGGCGCCGGTCGCATCAACCCGGATTGCCAGAAACGGCGCGTCATCGACCTGGATGCGCCATTTTTCCACCGGGGTGACCAGATAGTAATGACCGTCATCTTCGCGGCGCAGAATCGAGGCAAACAGCCGCACCAGCGCCTCTCGCAGAATCGGCGTTCCTTGGTAATCCCATACGCCGTCGCGGCGGATGCGCAGGGCCATGTCACCAAGCAGGGGCGGATTCCAGCGCTCTAGCGCCGGCAAAGGTCGGTCCGCAGGGAGTTGCGCCGCCAGCAGCGCGGGATCAGGGGAGGGATTGGACATGGAGTCGGTTCGCGGTCGGCTGTTCGACTCATTATATATGCAGATCAGGGGGGATCGGAGCGCCGTTGCGTCGATCCCCCGGTCCATGCGGCGAACGCCGGGACCAGGGGGCTAACCCAGCATCAACCTTCGATGGTGACCCGCTGGAAGTCGCGGTACGCCCGCATGACCCGATCCGGGAATGCGGAGCGAGTGCCCAGGCTGCCGTTGTAGTTCAGCAGCGCCCGGCGCAGGTTACCGGAATGGTTGTTCAGGTACTTGACCAGAATCCGTGCGCCAACGTGGATGTTCTTGGCGGGATCGAACAACTGGTGAGAGCCGCCGATTTCCTGGACCTTATCGGCATGGGGCCGGGGCATGACCTGCATCAGGCCGCGTGCGCCGACTCGGCTGACCGCCCGTTCCCGAAACGTGGATTCCACAGCAATCAGGGCCAGGATCAGCTCCGGTTCGAGCCGATGCTGTTTCGCATTGTGAACGGCCTCTTGCACGATATGCCGGGCCTTGTCTTCAGAAACCCGGTACTTGCGCTGGATATGTCCAGATAAGCGGTTGATTTTCCGCTGTTCGGCGGATGAATCAGCAGTGGAGCGAGCGGCGGTGTCTTCCGCTTCCACGGCCGTGGCGATGGGGGTGAGCTCGTCGCCACGGACGATCTCCGGCGATTGAGCCAGTACTGCTGCGGGCGTCAACAGAACCGCGCAAAACAAGCCTGACTTAAGGGTCAGAGTAAGCCTGTCCTTGAGGCATTCCGTGAATTCCATAAAGACCTCCGTCGTTGAGATCAGCACGAACTGATAGTGCTCGATGGATTCGTCTTCCTGAGTCGGCGTCGGCCCTTCCTTGATGCCTGCCGGAGGTCATTCCCGGCTGCCGCGAATCCGACCTAAGCAACTCCGATGGCGGGCCTGCCAGCCCAGTATCGGTGTCGCCTGATGTTCCTGGGTCGCTGTTTGACCCATGGCAGGAACTTATTGCAATACAACATTGCGCGGCTATGAAAGCATAGATAAAAAATACTTTGCAAGTATCTAATTGACAAATAGATATTCCAAGCCATTAGCAGAGATGAATTTCTATCAGTGTTTATTTTTAATTTTTTATTAAAAATCAATAAATTAAATTCTAAAATCTATTTTTATCGAAATAGACAAAAAAATAATATAAAACAATAACTTAAAAATTTTTTTAGTTTTTTGGCAAAAAAAGACAATTTTTTTGTTAAACCTGCAATGCCGCCCGGAGCAGCAACTGCCCCGGATACAGGGAGATTAGTATTAAATGAATTAAATCAATAATTTAAAATTATTTTAGCGCATGAGATAACGCTATGAAAAGTTAACCTAACTTTAAGAAAAATCAGTTAATTTCTTATTAAGAAACGCTGTTGGCGCTTGCGGTTGGCGGTTCGCCCGACCGGCGAGGAGTGCTGGGCGGTTGTCGATGCGGAGTACAATCGGGATGGGGCGGCGGACATCCAGTTCCGGTGACTTGGCCGAGCAGCGGCAAGCCGGGCCGGCGCATCCGCCGCATAAATAGGAGCGATGACGGAGCAGCGATGATGGGCAATCGACTTTCCAAGATTTATACCCGCACCGGCGACCGGGGTACGACCGGTTTGGGCAGCGGCGACCGGGTGGCTAAAGACTGCCCGCGCATCGAAGCGATTGGCGCAGTGGATGAGCTGAACTGCGCGGTCGGGCGGGTGCTGGTGCATGATCTGCGCGACTCAGTGCGCACCTGTCTGGAGGCGGTGCAGCATCGGCTGTTCGACTTGGGAGGAGAATTGAGCATCCCCGGTCATCAGGCGCTCAAAGCCGAGGATGTCGCGGCGCTGGAGGCGGCTTTGAATGAATTTAATGAGCAGTTGCCGCCGCTCAAGGAATTCATTTTGCCCGGCGGCAGTCGCGGGGCGGCGGACTGTCATGTGGCGCGGGCGATTTGCCGGCGTGCGGAACGGCGCGTGGTCTCGCTGGCGCGTGAAGAGGCGGTCAACGAACCGGCTCCAATCTATTTGAACCGGCTGTCGGATTTGCTGTTTGTTCTGTGTCGGGTGATCGCCCGCGATGAAGGCGGGGTTGAAGTGTTATGGCGCAATCCCGGTCGCGCCTGAGACCGGGAATCGTCCGCGCTCAATCCAGACCGAGTTTTTTCAACCGATAGCGCAGCGCCCGGAAGCTGATGCCGAGTTTTTCCGCCGCTGCGGTCTTGTTGTAGCGGGTGGCTTCCAGGGCGCGCAGGATCGCCGCCCGCTCCAGACTTTCCAGATAACCTTCCAGATCAGTGACCACCGGGGCGCTCGGATAGGGAACGGTTTTCGGCTCAAAATCGACCGGGAGCGGCGGGCGTTCCCCGGCGGGTTCACTGGGGGACGGCTCCGCCAGCAACGCGCTCGGCGGGCGCTGTGAGATGACCTCGCCAGCCGGCAGCAACAAATCATCGGCCTGAATCACCTCGTCTTCGCACAGGGTGAAAGCGCGTTCCAGAATGTTCTCCAGCTCACGAATATTGCCGGGGAAGGCGTAGGTACGCAGCGCGGCCAGCGCGGTCGGCGCCAGTTTCGGGCGGGTCGCCCCGGAATCCCGGCTCAAACGCTGGAGAATCGCCTCCGCCAGTTCGGGAATGTCTTCTGGATGTTCGCGCAGATTGGGCAGGCGGAGCTGGATCACGTTCAGGCGGTAGAACAAGTCCTGGCGGAAAGCGCCTTCCTGCACCAGCGCCGCCAGATTTTTATGCGTGGCGCTGAGAATGCGCACATCGGTGGCTACCTCGATGGGTGCGCCGACCGGGCGCACTGCCCGCTCCTGGATCGCCCGCAGCAGCTTGACCTGCATGTGAGCAGGCAATTCCGCGACCTCATCGAGAAACAGCGTGCCGCCCTGCGCCGCCTGGAACAGCCCGCCCTTGTCCTGGGCCGCGCCGGTGAAGCTGCCTTTCTTGTAGCCGAAGAACTCGCTTTCCATCAAATGTTCGGGAATCGCCCCGCAGTTGACCGGCACGAACGGTTTGTCGGTGCGCGGCCCGGACAGATGAATCAGGCGGGCGGCCAATTCCTTGCCGGTGCCGGATTCGCCGTGAATCAGAATGGGCGCTTGGCTGCGCGCCAGCTTGGCAATCAGCGTTCGCACCTCGGCCATTGCCGCCGACTGACCGAGCAGGATTGGGCGGTTATCGCCGGGGCGGCCCTCGCTGCTGCGATTCAGGCGCAGCGCGGTGGCTACCATATTGCGCAATACCGCCAGCTCGAATGGTTTCGGCACAAAGTCGAACGCGCCGAGCTTGAGCGCCTCGACTGCGCTTTCGACATTGCCGTGGGCGGTGATCACCGCCACCGGCAAATTCGGGTAATGCTTTTGAATATGCGCGACCAGCTCCAGACCGCTGCCATCGGGCAGGCGCAGATCGGTGATGCACAGGTTAAACGGCTGGCGTTTCAGCAGCGCCCGGGCCTCGCCCAGATTCTCCACCGGCAGGCAGGCGACGCCCAGCGGCAGGAGGGTCATTTCGATCAGTTCGCGGATGTCGGCTTCATCATCCACAATTAGCGCGGTGCAGGGTTCCATCACTCCATCTCCGGTACGGGACCGGGGGGAATAAACGTGATGCGAAAAGCGCATCCCCCCTCAGTCATTGGCGCGTATTGCAACTGAGCCCGATTGGCCTCGCACAGCTCCCGGGCCAAATACAGGCCCAGTCCAGTTCCCTTGGCTCGGGTGGTGAAGAACGGTTCAAACAAGTGGGAAATATGCTCCGGGGCGATGCCGGGGCCGGCGTCGCGCACTTCCAGGAAGGGCCGGCCATGTGCGCCATCCTGACCGGCGCGCAGCTCCAGTTGCGCAATTTGGCCGGGCTGCGCACCGTGTTGGCAGGCATTGGCGCACAGGTTCCACAGGACTTGGCGTAATTGGTGCGGATCGAACCAAACCGCCAGCTCCGCCGGCTCGATCTGCTGACGCCAATCCGGCGGCGGGCCGTCGATCCCGCGCAGAAACTCCTCACGAAATCCCTCCAGCCAAGGCGTCAGCGCCAGCCGCTCCGGCTTGACCCGGTCGCGCCGGGCCAGATCGAGTACGTCGCCGATAATCCGGTTGGCGCGCTTAACATTGTCATAGGCGATTTGCGCCAGCCGCCGGTCACTGGCGCTGGCGCTGGACGATTCCTGGAGCAGCTGCGCGGCGTGGCTGATCGCGGTCAGCGGGTTGCGGATTTCGTGGGCGATTCCGGCGGTGAGCCGACCGAGCGCGGCCAGTTTGATTTGCTGCAACTGTGCGGCGGTCTGATCCGAATCTTCCAGCAGGATCAAGATATTGGCCGCCTGGCGACCGCTGAGTCGGGTGAAGCGCGGAATCAGCTCCGGGCGATGTTCCGCCGGGCGGAACGGAAAGACCTCGGAGCCGCCATTGCGCAGCCAGCGTTCCAAAGCCTGCGCCAGCAACGGCGCAACCGCTTGCAGGGCGCTGGCCGCATTCGCCTCCGGCGCGTCCAGCCATTCCCGGGCGGTGTCGTTCATCAGTTGAATCTGGCCGATGGCGTCGACCACCACCACGCCATTTTGCAGATGGCGGATGATGCCCTGGTTCAATTCCGCCACTTCCAGCAACTCCCAGGTGCGCTGCCGCGCCAGCGCTTCGCCGCGCCGGGCGCGTTCCGCCAGGGCGTAGGTCAGGCCGGCGGCGGCGAATAATATCGCGCCGAGTATGCCCAGGCGCACCCAGTCATCCGTGGCGCTTTGCAACTGCGCCCAAAAGCCGTCCATGCTGGTCGGGTAGCGCTGCTGCAAGCGCGTCAGGGTTTCCGCGTCATGCCAGCGATCCACCAGCCAGGAGCCAATCAGCAGGAAAAACCCCAGCGCCGCCGCCAGCAGCGCCGAGATCAACGGCAGCAAGATGCCGTTGGCGGCGACCGCAGCGATCAACAGGCTGTTCAGGCTGCTGGACAAACCGCCCGAGGCGTTGATGATTACGGTCAGCGCGGTCAGATCGACCAGCATCAGCAGATGCGCCTGCACCAGCAAGCGCGGGTGTCGCCAGTAACTGCCGGCAATCGCGACCACCGCCAGGCTTAGATAGGCCAGCGCCGCGCCGAGGAACAGGCGCGGGTCCTGCTTGCCGAACAACCGGGTTTGCTCGTCGAGGGCGAAGGCGGTCAGCAGCAGCGCCGCCAGCACCAGGCGATAAATGCTGGTGGCCCGGAATACCAGCCACAACCGGCGTCGGTCAGTGAAGCGATCATTGTAAAAATTGGTGAGCGGATCGGGCGCGGACATGAGCGTGGCGGGCAACCGGTTCTCAGCGACAAAGGAGCCTGTTCTATTCTAATCCCGGCATGGTGGGAGTCCATGATGCGGCCTGCGCCGGTTGCTGACAATCTTGCGATAGGGGCGTGAAGATTGGGGGATTTGGGCATACAATACCCCCTTCAACACAAGAGGGGGATGTACTCCACATGAATCTGCATGAATATCAAGCAAAAGAACTGCTCCAGCAATTTGGCGTAGCGATTCCTCGGGGCATCAAGGCCACTTCTCAGCAAGAAGCCATCGAAGCCGCCAAGGAAGTCCGGCACGACGGTCCCTGGGTGGTCAAGGCCCAGGTACATGCCGGCGGTCGCGGCAAGGCTGGCGGCGTCAAGTTCGTGCGCACCATCCAGGATGTTGAAGAAGTCTCTGGCCGCCTGCTCGGCTCGACCCTGCACACCCACCAGACCGGCCCCGAAGGCGTGCCGGTTCACGCCCTGCTGATTCAAGACGGCGTGGACATCGCCAAAGAGTATTATCTGAGCTGCCTGGTGGATCGCAGCAAAAAGCGCATTATTCTGATTGGCTCTTCTGAAGGCGGCATGGACATTGAAGAAGTCGCCGCCAAGACCCCGGAAAAGATTCTGACCCTGACGGTAGACCCCACCGCCGGCGTCCAGTCCTATCAGGCCCGCGATCTGGGCTTCCGCATGGGCATGGGCAAGAAGGAAGTCGATCAACTGGTCAAGGTGGTGAACGGCGTTTACAACCTGTTCGTCCAGAAAGATTGCAGCATGGTCGAGATCAACCCGCTGATCGTGACCACCGACGGCCAGGTGATGGCGCTGGACGCCAAGGTCAGTGTGGATGACAACGCGACCTATCGGCACAAGGACACCGCCGAAATGCGCGATCCCACCCAGGAAGACGAACGCGAGCATATCGCTCACGAAATCGGCCTGAACTATGTGGCGCTGGATGGCAACATCGGTTGCATGGTCAATGGCGCTGGTCTGGCTATGGCCACCATGGACGTGTGCAAGCTGCATGGCGGCGAGCCGGCCAACTTCCTCGATGTCGGCGGCGGCGCCACCGCGGATCGTGTCTCCCGCGCCTTCAAGCTGATTCTGTCCTCGTCCAAGGTCAAGGCGATTCTGGTCAACATCTTTGGCGGCATCGTGCGCTGCGACACCATCGCCGAGGGCATCATCACGGCGGTTAAGGAAGTCGGTTTGACGCTGCCGGTGGTCGTGCGCCTGCAAGGCACCAATGTGGAAGCGGGCCGGGATATGTTAGCCAAATCTGGCATGAACATCATGGCCGCTGATGATCTCACCGACGCCGCCAAGCTGGCGGTCGCCGCCGCTGCGAAGTAATCCGGCGCGGTTCGGTTTCCACTATTCAGAGAGAACAAGACGACCATGAGCATTCTGATTAACAAAGACACTAAGGTGATTTGCCAGGGTTTCACCGGCTCGCAGGGAACGTTCCATTCCGAACAGGCGATTGCCTATGGCACCAACCTGGTCGGCGGCATCAGCCCGGGCAAAGGCGGCAGCACTCATCTGGGCAAGCCGGTGTTCAACACGGTTTATGAAGCGGTTGCCGCGACCGGCGCCAATGCGACTATGATCTATGTCCCGGCGCCGTTTGCCGGCGATGCGATCCTCGAAGCCGCCGACGCCGGCATCAAGGTCATCGCCTGCATCACTGAAGGCATTCCGGTCATGGACATGCTGAAGGTCAAGGCGGTGCTGACCAACAACTACCCGGATGTGTATCTGATCGGCCCGAACTGCCCCGGCGTCATCACCCCCGGCGCGTGCAAGATGGGCATCATGCCCGGCCACATTCACCTGCCCGGCAAGATCGGCATCGTTTCCCGCTCCGGCACCCTGACCTATGAAGCGGTCTATCAGACCACCCAGGCCGGCCTCGGCCAGAGCACCTGCGTCGGTATCGGCGGCGACCCGATCCACGGCATGAGCTTCGTTGACGTGCTCAAGCAGTTCAAGGATGACCCGCAGACCGAAGGCATCATCATGGTCGGCGAAATCGGCGGTTCGGCGGAAGAAGAAGGCGCCGAGTACATCAAGGCCAACATCAAGAAGCCGGTGGTCGCCTACATCGCCGGCGTCACCGCGCCTCCGGGCAAGCGCATGGGCCATGCCGGCGCGATTATCATGGGCGGCAAAGGTACAGCGGCGGA